>NZ_SMLW01000391.1 GCF_009711405.1 Fulvivirga kasyanovii
GTAAATCAAAGGGTTATGATGAGAGAAAGAATTTTAGTACAACATAAGTACAACAACAATATTTGGTAAACGACTGAATATCAATATTTTGAAAAAATGGCGGGGTAGCTCAGATGGTTAGAGCGCAGGATTCATAATTGGCTAAAAAAGCCGGTTGTGCCCCCAGACAGAAATGTCTGGATGGAATAGGGTTAATTCATGGAAACCTAAATTCTGATAAAAAAATCAGGATATGGCAATCATGAGCCAAGCTTCGGAAGCGTCCGAGGAAGGTGCAGAGACTAGTTGGTGTGGTACGATCTTACCACATAATACAACATTAACGCCCTACACCTGACTCTCAATATTTATTGAGAAAGGTGGTGATATAGTCCACGCATTAGTGAAAGCTAGTGATAAGTGAACCCTGAGGTCGGCAGTTCGATTCTGCTCCCCGCTACAAAAAAATCCCGGTCTCGGCCGGGATTTTTTTATTCTAGCCACTGTTCAATGGCTTATTTTACTCGCAAACCATGTTGCGTAGGTAAAATCTCATCATATCTACAAACAACTTGACTTCCAAATGCTTTGAATTGATACGGAACTTTGGTTTCAGGTGGATTTGCAAGGAAAAAAATGTAAGCATTTTTTTTGCTTTCCTCATAACTGTTCAGTTTCTCATTTTTAACAATTTCTAATTGACTTAGAATTCTTTTTTTATTGTGGATCGTTAGTTCTTCAATCAATACGGAATAGTAATTGTTTGCTCTACTTTCTACCCATTCATCGAATTCAAAGAGCTTGACCTCCAGGCTTGAAACAGTTTCAATTACACTTTCCTTTGAAAGATTTACGCGGCCAAAATATATCTTTCTACCATTATATTGGTTTTCGTTTCTTCCTTTTATCCTTTTAAAGGCAAATCTATATTCTGTCTGCAAATTTAAAAGTTGCAGAGGAGCATCGCGATTGAATGGACTGTTGAGATAAAAATCGACTATCTGACCTATAGCAGTGACTGTACGATTTCCTTTAATGAGATTGGTTGATTCAGAAGATTGACTCCCTTTTCTAGGTTGATAGCTATCTTCATTCATTGAGTCTTCTGGGAGCTCACTTTCAACTTTAAATGTATTTTTAGTGGGAACAACCAATTTAGACGGATAGGGATAAGGAATTATCCCGTTTTTACCAATATTCCCACTCCTGGCTTTCTTCAATAGGATAGTATATTGATTAAAGCTGCATATTTGAGCATGTTCAACGCCCTTTGCAGTTTTGAAGTAAGGTCGTGTTTTATTGTGCTTTTTATAAGAGCAGGGAAAGAGTTGAATTCTGCATTGTTCATCAATACATTCGTAATTTTCACTATCAACAGAAGTGAGGTTTTTTAATTCTTCAGCCTCAATTTCTTCACCTGTAATTTTATCTCTGGCAATATTCATACTGAAAAATCGAAACAGCTTTTGTTAAATCAAAACTATTTCCTGCCAAATAATGCTTTCCATAATCCCTTCTTCCGCTCCAACACCACACTGTAGAGGCTATCTCCCTGGGTATTGGGATTATCAAACCTGATCTCAGCCACAGCCTGTTTTCTTCTAAAAATATTGAAAGGTGGCTTACCTGGCCGTTTATAATAGTGAAAAACTTCAAAATTGTGGACGACTTTGTACTCAGCAAATAAGGTATCCAATGAGGGTACGTAGAGTCCTTTGAATTTGAGATCAGGATTATTAAGGGTAAACTTTTTTGCTGATATGGGCTGTAAAGCTTTGGTTGGCTCTAGCAAGTAAACGGTGTCCACTGAACCGGTTTGAAAGGTGCCACTGGTGGATGAGCGAACCGATGAATAGCTGATGAGATTTCTTTTAAGATTACCAACTTCCTTTCTAATTGTTTCTTTCAGATTAGACTCCAGAACGAGTTTAGCATTGGCCGCATCAATCTCGGCAATCTCAGCACGAATTCTGTTCTTACCTGCATCATCACGCCAGATTTCAACCTCACGTTGTTTGAGCTGATAGATTTCCTGGTAATCATCGGTCTTCTGTTTTTCCTTTCTAAGCAATAAGAAAAGTGCCACGATCACGACTGCCTGGACTATCCAGTAATACTTTCTGATGAAGTTGAAAATGGTGAGGATTGTCATGGTTAGTTTCCTTTATCGGTTGCCATCCTATCCTCCTTGTCCTTTAGCTCCAGCTTGATCTCGTAGAGTAGCCGGGTCATATCGGCATTGGTGCGGGTCAACTGCTGAAAAAGCTTTTCCTGGGTCATCTTGAGTTCCATACTGTTTTGTTTCTGAGTATCCACATCATACTCCAGGCGTGCCAGCCTGACGTTCACATTTACCCACATGGTGATGATTACGATCAGCAAACTGACCGAGCTAAAAATCAAATGCCCCATATTCAGGGTCGTGTTTAATCGTATGATAGCATTATGCTCCTTCTCCATTTGCTTCTTCTTCAAAATTGTTGATGATCTTCTGTTTGGTGATATGGTATTGAATACCAGTTGCTCCGTAGCGGTTTTTAGTAGCCACAGCATAGTTGTTGATGAATGTATCGTCTACTTTGACTACTTCCAGATTGATCCCGGCATCAAACAGTGGTGCGGTACCTCCCCGGATGGTACCCTGAGTGGTGCGTTGAAAAATGATTATGAAAATTGTGTTGGGGAATTCTTTTCTTAGCCGGTCAAATTCTGAGGATTTGACATGCAGCTTGTTCCAGCTATCAATGACGAAGACATCAAATTCCTTGGCCGTTTTGCGGATGGTATCAAACCCTTGGGGTAGTTGGTCAGTAATAAAAATATTGTTCCTGTTTTCAGCTTCCAGATACTCTTCCCGCATCCTTCTGACCAGGTCGGATTTGCGGCCAATCTCCAGCGAAAAAATGGCCACCTTCATATCCAGGTCAGCAAAGGCATTGGCCAGTTGGTAGCTGAAGCGTGTTTTGCCCCCTCCCTGGTCGCCCTCGAGTGTGATGGCCAGCTCAAATCTTTCCAGATCGCCTAGCAGTAAACCCAAGTCTCCAGCCAAGCGAAAAGAATTCTCAGAGGGCACCTCATCAATTTCATTCATAGAGTCAAAAAGGCTCTTCTTTCCCTTAGGTTTAGCTGTTACTTGTAAAGCCGGAACATCCAAACCATTCAAATCTTTAGTGTTTGAGCCTGCTTCCAGTTCTTTTTGCCACGAGTCATTTATGGTAATTTTGACTTTGCCATGATCAGGAAGCCGGTTGTATTGCCTGATGAGGGTTTCCTGTATTTTAGTGATATGTCTGGCCAGTAGCGATGACTTTCTGATTCGTTTCTCTAGAATGGCCTTTTGCAAAGACTTGATATAAAGCCCCAGTTGATGCTTGGTTTTCACCTGGTTGTGCATCCTGAGAAACTTGACTATAAATCCTGCTGCCGCATCACTGCCTTGCTGAAGGTGATCGTTTAATTTCTGAATGTACAGGTCTATGGATTCGGTTACAGTTTGATCTTTTTTGTACCAGGCATTTGCTTCTAAAAAGAACTCGTGTCCCTCAAGAAGCACTTTGGGAAGGGCTTGCAGATTGACCCCCTGGATTTTCTCTGAATAGTTGTTGACCGAAATCATATGTCAAGGATAAACCTATTTGAGATTTAGCTTTCGGCTTGATTCGTGTTGAGTTCGGGTTATTTAAACATCCACTAAATTCAAGTTGAGTTTCAAGCATCTGGCCTTCATCTGTAGCTGATCGTTTGCACCATTCAACTCAGATTTCATCGGATAATTAGCCGTCAATACTTCTATTTTTATTTTATTGGTCTGCTTGGTAACTGCCACTCCTGACTGTTTAGTAATAGTATGCCATTTGTGCTTTTTGGTGAATCCATCTAACACATCCGAAGGATAGCTACTCAGTAAAAATTTGCCCTCAACCTCACTCAAGGTTTCTAGAAGCTGGGTAAAATCCTTTTCCGTGTAGCCTTTGTAATGGCCCATATCAGAGTTGAAGTAAGGTGGGTCGCAATAGAAGAAACTGTCGTCACCATCCCGGCTCTTAATCACCTGTAATGCGTCATTGCTCTCAATATCCACCATATCCAGCCGTTGTTGTAGGTCTTTGGTGAATGCCAGCTTTTTATTGACAAATCGCTTTAGCGTTCCATTGCTGTGCCGTTCGTAGGCATAACCGCCAAAGATTCGTGAAGAAAAACTCATATTGGTTTGTACCCAGAATGCCCAGGCGCGTTTGACGGCATCAAATTTATCCGCATTTTTGAGGATTTCCTGTGTCTCCCGGTGAACCTGCCGGCTGTGTGGGGTGGACTGTACGAGTTTTACCAGTTTATTAAAATCGCTGTGGCATACCCTGTAGAAATTGACTACCTCTCCGTTCAGGTCATTAATCACTTCCATTTCGGATGGCTCTTTGGCAAAGAACACAGCAGCCCCTCCGACAAAGGGTTCGCAATAGAGCTTATGTTTAGGTATAAGAGATAGGATCAAGGTCACAAGCCGCTGTTTGCCTCCGTAATAAGTGACAGGTGTTTTCTTGACAAAATCAAGGTTTCCCAATGGTGATTCCAGAGTGCGGTTATTGTGTTTAGACTTACCTCTTGGCCCCAAGCTATTCACGATATTCTCGCCAACTGCACGAACCACAGGTACACTTACTGCATTGCCTAAGAGTTGGTATCTTTGACTGTCACTGATTTCCCTGGCTTCCCCATCCCATATTCCTTTGCTTGTCCAGCCATCAGGGAAACCCTGGAGACGTTCACACTCTAGTGGCGTGAACCTGCGGATAGTCTCCATATTAGTGAGTAGGTTTTCTCGCTCTGTATTAGTAGTCAACGCCCCGGTAATCCCATCTTCCCGCACTTCAAATTCCCGCTCCCGGAATGGCGCATAGTCTTTTCCCTTCTTCTGGTTTTTTCTTCTAATTGCCTTGGCTTTTTCCGTTCGGACAGAGCGCATGGGATGCCATTTCTCCAGCAGAAAATTATGGTCATCGGATTGGGTAATGCAGTTGGTGACACCTGCTTTTCGGATGTTGAGGTTTTCACCTTTTTCATACTTTTTGCCCCTTAGGGTAAGAATGTAAGGAGAGTAATTTCCGCTCTCACCAACCTTAGTGTTTATTGTTGGAGCAATGTTGGCTTGTGTGATGCTTTCATGGCTTTTTTCAACCGTCTGATGGTTTGATCCGATAGGAAATACCTGGGGCCGGGCTTGGTTTCTAAGAGATCCGACAAGGTACAAGCGCTCTCGGTTTTGGGGTAGAAACCAGGAAGTATTAAGCAATTGCCATTGGAGCTCATAAAGCCCAAGGTCGGCAAACGCTCGCAGTACGATTTCAAAGTCTTTGCCTTGGTTACTGGAGAAAAGTCCTTTGACGTTTTCAAAGATAAAAAGACGGGGTTTGAGTTCGTTGAGGATTCTAACTGCCTCAAAAAAAAGCCGGCTTCTTTTTCCTTTGATCCCTTGCCTTTTTCCAGCAATGGATAAATCCTGGCATGGAGATCCGAACGTGACAATGTCTGGTGGTTCAATGTTTCCTTTTTTGACTGCTTCAACGGATCCGGCATGGATAGCTTTTTTAAAGTTGAATTGGTAGTTGGCAATGGCATATTTATTAATCTCACTGAAGTAATGCTTTTTAAATGAAAAGCCGGCATCAGACAGGCCTTTCGGGAATCCGCCTATGCCACTGAAAAGATCAAGTAGGATTAACCCTTTCATTTCTTCCTAATAACCCTTTTGGATTTTTTACTTGCAGCTACTAAAGGATCTAGTATATCTTCCGTCTTATGGAGTTCATCAATTAAGGCTTTGCGAACGGCATTGGTCTGGCCAATGGCATTGTGAAAGCTGATTTCTTCGGTCAGGTGTCTCTGGTAACACTTAAGGGCTTTGATGATGATAGCTTCTTGTTGGGCTTTGGTCATGATTTTTTAGGTTTAGTTAAATCAAATTCATAGCGCACGGCATCAGTGGCCTTGCGCCTGAAGGCCATCAAAGCGTGTTCCGCTGATCTACCGAAAACTGGTGGAAGGATAAATTCATCAATCTTTTCGGCAATCTTGTTAAGTTCTCCAGTTGGCCAGTCCTTTTGAGTATTTGTGGTCAGAATGACAAGTAACCCACCAACGCTTAATAGCTGGAGCGTGTGATAGATGAAGGTCACGACCACCGATAATTGATCGGAATGCGGATAATTTGGATGAAAATAAGCGTGATATGGTGGCCAGCCAATGGCTAATGTGAATGGGTAGCCTGGAAGATGGCTAACCTTACGGTATACATCAGTGGAGGGCCAGTCAAACAGCATTTCCAGATTAATATTGCTGTAATTAACCTGCGAACCGATTAGTGGAAGATCATTTTTAGCTTGGAATACGATAGCATTCTGACTTAGACTATAACCATGATGCCTCGCCAGTCTCCAAGCCAAATCTTCCAATTCCTGTGTACCAAACAGCGGGTGCAAATGTTTCACCTCGTTCATAGGACTAGATTAGAGCTTACCGGATTTCTTCAACTCACGGGTAGCTCGCTGGATGGCTTTCGTCCAGGCTTCACCTCGTTTCCGGGTGCGTTTGGCGTGTCTGCTTATTAGTGTCACCCTCTGGGTATTGGCTGCTTTTCCGGATGATGATCGTCTTTTACTTGTTTTCTTCCTTGCCATGATTCCTTTTTTTATCAATCATAGCAAAGGTCAAAAAACTGCTTTCGGGTTGGTTCGGGTTGAGGTGGGATTAATATTTCTAATCCCTTTTATTTCTAAAAAATGTGGTTTTTAACTAAAAAGAGAAACAGACTGTGGTACTCCAGGGGTTTAAAATTTATCGCTGGCCTATTTTTACTGCTTAATTATTTTCAATTTTCCCTGATCATGTTCTTTAAAAGCATTACTTCTTTCCAGTAAGCTTTCCATTTTATCCATATTTTCACCCACAATGGTTTCACTGAAATCGAGTGCCCTTTGCAGCATCCGGATATAAGGGCCAGGATCTTGCTGGCGGGTCAGTTTTCTCAGCGCTCCCATGTAATCATCTCGGTAAACTGTGGGTATGATAATCTTGGTTTGACCTGCATTGACCATTTCAGCATTCATCATGACCCTGGCAATACGGCCATTGCCGTCCAGGAAGGGGTGTACCTCGCTGACCATAAACATCATGTAAACGGCTTTAGCAAAGGGATCATCCAGCGCATTGTAATAATCAAACCCTTTGATGAGTGTTCCTTTTACAAGTTCATGATCTACAAAGAAAGTATTGCCTGCTCTGTTATTTCGGTCTTTAAATGCTCCCGGATTTTTAGATTTTCTGGCACGAAGTAATACCTTGTGGCGATACAACAGCATGTCAAGCAACTCTTCGGGAGTGGCAGGCGTTTGTTGCATCTCCGTCCGGTTACTTACAATCTGATAGGTACCCAAGACATCATGCGAATCTTCATCGCGGGAAGGTAGAGGCGTATTGGTAGCAATGATCTTCTTGGCTTCCTCCAGTTCAAAGACCGTACCTTCAATGTAGTTTGAAAAGTAAGCTTCAAAAAAAGCAAAATTTCTGAAGGATTGCGTGGTTGCATTCTTTTCCGGGCTATCTCTGAACTGACGTTGCTTCAGTTCCACAAATAGTTTCTCAAACAGTGATATCCGGGAAGGGTCATAAGGAGCGCCAAGCGCTCGGGCTACCGCTATCGGGGATGAAAGTATTTTGGAGGGCTTGGTATTGAGTAGTGCGCTGATGAGCTTATTCAGTTTTTCAAATTCTGAATGCATGCCCAATTTTTCGGCTATATCCCGTGCACGGTCTCTTAGCTCATTTAATCCTGCTTCGCCTTTTACCCGTATCACCTGCTCCAGCCTTTCTTCAACCTCGGGTAAGGTCAGCGTTTTAGACTCGGGGCCCGGCCTTCTGGAAACTTGTAAGTTTTCCAGCAAAGCCCTTTCTTGTTGAGAAGCGTACAACTCTCCGGATAACGGATTATCCCCTTCTATCGGGCCTGGCCCTTCCAAAAACCTTAAAGTGATTCCTGGTATCGTTATCTTTTTGGTGTAGGAATAAGTAATAAATAATTGGTCAGCTGAAGTTGGTTTAAATTCCAGGGCGGAACGGTGACTTAGCAAAGCACCCGTATACAACCTGCCCAGGATGGTGAAAATATTTCGTCTTACAATATCCCCCGGAGTATCTTCAAAGTTAGATGAGTAAATCCGGGAGGCTATTTTTCGGAGCTTTCCTGCTTTTTCCAATTTGGAAATCTGGGTGCTAATCTTCGGATCGCTGGAGGATAAGACAACTTCTTGAAGGTGTATGGATGAAATATTTTCCATTATGAGAAACTTATCCCGCAATATCTAAAATATTTTCCAATATAAATC
>NZ_SMLW01000306.1 GCF_009711405.1 Fulvivirga kasyanovii
GTTATTATTAACCTTGATACTGAGCTTACTATCAGGGAATTTGCCCGTTTGGGTAGGGTAGAGCCAGATTTTGTTAAGGAGAAATATTTGCATCACGACGAATTTAAACGCTATGAGACCGGAGCCATCAGTGATGAGGAGTTCAGAAGCTTTCTGAGGGGGCTGTTGAAATTTGACGGTGACGACAAGCAACTGGATGATGCCTGGAATGCCATGATCCTGGATATTCCCGCAGAGCGCCTGGCTTTGCTCAAACGCCTGAGGGAAGAGCATGGCTTATTCCTGCTGAGCAATACCAACACCATTCACATGCGCTGTGTCCATGAAAGGCTGGCGTTACATGGGGTAGATAACTTTGATCCTTATTTTGACAAACAATATTACTCGCACCTCGTGAACAGACGTAAGCCGGATGCAGATATCTACCAGTTTGTGCTTGATGATAACAATTTGCACCCTGAGCATGTATTATTTATCGATGATAATGCTGATAATATTAAGGGAGCGGCTAACTTAGGCATTCAGACGCTGCACATAAATAAACCAACAGCTTTGATGGATTTTTTTAATGGATAAAAGGACAAAGACATATCTCATACAGGCTACCCTGTTTATCGTTACTTTTTTCACAACTACTATGGCGGGCGAATGGTGGGTACATGGCAAAATGTGGCTGCTTACCGACTATTCCTGGGCTGATTTCCAGAATGGCCTGGCATACTCCATCCCTTTGCTGCTGATCCTTACTGTGCATGAGTTTGGCCACTACTTCACTGCAGTTTATCACAAAGTAAAGACCACATTGCCTTTTTATATTCCCCTGCCACCGTTTCCAGGCTTCTTCGGCACTATGGGAGCCCTGATCAGGATCAAGGAGCCTGTCAGTTCTAAAAAGCTTCACTTTGATATCGGTGTTGCGGGGCCTGTAGCAGGTTTTATTGTGGCTCTTGGGGTGCTCTATTATGGCTATACACATTTGCCTGAGCCGGAATATATTTACAGCATCCATCCTGAGTATGAAGCGTTCGGGCCTGACTTTGAAGAGCATGTCTATACCTATGAATTTCATAAAGAGCAGGATTCGCTTGCCTATGCCAAGGCGAGGGAAGCTGATTCTCTCCGACATATAGAGGAAGGAAAGAAAGGGGAGTGGGAGTTTCGTAAATTCGAGGCCCAGCCAGAGTACCCTTCTATAGCTTTAGGCAAGCCATTGCTGTTTCTGTTTTTTGAAAAATATATAGCCAGTGACCCTGAAAGGGTGCCTAATGAAAAAGAACTGATGCATTACCCCTGGCTGTTTGCCGGATTTCTGGCGCTGTTGTTCACCTCATTAAACCTCATGCCCATCGGCCAACTGGATGGCGGACACGTGCTTTATGGCTTGATAGGCTATAAAAGGTTTAAGAAAGTTGCTACAGTAGTATTCATCTCCTTTTTGTTTTACGCTGGCCTGGGTATGCTTACCCCGTATGATGGTGCTGATAATCTGGTCTACAGCATTCCGCTGTACATTGCTTTCCTATACATCGCCTTGCAGGGTCTGAGGAAAAGCAAGCAGGAAACGTTGATGTATGCCTTGATTATTTTTACGGCACAGTTTGCTATTTCTTTATATGATCCGAACATTGTCGGTTATTCTGGCTGGTTGCTGTTTGCTTTTATAGTAGGCAGGGTACTGGGCGTTTACCACCCGCCATCTATGATTGAGGAACCACTCGATCTGAAAAGGCAAATTATTGGCTGGCTGGCCCTGCTGATCTTTGTAATCTCATTCAGCCCTGCACCAATTGTAATCAATTAACCTGAGGAGGCGAAGAACAGGGGCAAGCGTAATTTCTGGGGAGACCCTAACACTTTCACCTCTTTGCTGACAGACAGTTGTTAATAGCAATCGGGAAAAGCAGTAGACAAAGGTGTATAAAGTAACAGTAAGCGCGGTTTACCTGTTTTCAGCAGCAAGTTTCACTTTACTTGTTTTACTCCCCAATCCATTACTCCATAGGTTTAACATTTGATCCGAAAAAACATTGAAATGCCAGTAGTTTGCCTACTGCTTTTGCCGATTGCCTACTGCTATTAACAGGTGCCTGTTCAAACAAAGATTAGAAATATTGGGTCTATCCGGAACCAGGGATTGATCTAAGCTACAGCTCCAGATAAGCGTCCAGCCCACCTTTTAAGGTGGCTACGTTGGAGAAGCCTTGCCTGGTCAGGTACTTTTGAGCTTGTCCGCTTCTGCGGCCTGACTGGCAATGAACGATGATTTCTGTGTTTTTAGAAGGCAGCTCTGACAGGTGTTGAGGCAGCTCGCCCAGTGGAATATTGGTGACGCCAAGGTTTACTTCATCATACTCCCAACACTCCCTCACATCAATAATAAACAACTCTTCTTTACTATCGAGTCTCCTTTTAAGCTCTTCGGCCGTAACCTCCAACATACGCAACTACTGCTTTTTAAATACTTTTATGGTTTCAATACGCTCTCTTCGAACGAACTGAAGGATGTATAATCCCTCAGCCTGATTTTCAAGATTCAAAATAGCGTTATTACCATCAGATATCAAAGAAAAATTTTGTTCAACTCCGTGTATGTCAAAGACTTTCACGGTTTCAAACTTCCCTTTGATCGTGAATTTTCCCGACGAGGGGTTAGGGTATACATTGAGTTTGTTTGCCTCCCTGTCAGGCAGTCCGGTAATGGTAGAGTCAGGAGGTGTGCCAAAAACAGGGCGCAGCATCAAACTTCCTTCTACCAGCGTGTTACGTTGCCAGGTGCCATCAATATTGAAAAACATTTTGCTACCCGAGTTTGTGTTTTTATCCAGGCCTATGCCCAGATCACCGGCAGCTATTTGCTTATAGCCAATAAAGAAGGTATCTGTGACCTCTACGGCGTTTCTTAGCTCATACCTTACAAAATCATTCAGACCTGGGCCTCGTTTTACTGCAGTACGTTCTCTGTGGATAAGAGAGGTAGTACTTGGATCAGCATTACTTGTATCAATGGCTCTCCAGACCGAGAGATCAATTTGTTTACCCGTGGGATCGGAGTTGATGTATGGGAAATAAACATCGATGGCTACAATGTAATCTGTGGTGTCTTTTGCCATGTCAAACTGGTAAGCCAGTGATTTGCCTGCTCCATTCAGTAAGCCTGCAGCTACTTCTGCGCCTCCATCATCATAGGCGTAATAGTTTGAAAGTATAAAGGAAGCCCTGGTAGTATCATTGACGCGGAAGTCTATGGGTGAATAAGCCGGGTCGTAATCATCAACATTATCACCGGCATCGATGGCCAATGTCGCTTCTATTTTAACGGAGTCTGCACTGTTATCAAAGGTGACAGTGTTGAGGAACGGGTCGATCTGGAGGCTTTGTATTTCCCTTGGCTCGAGGGGTTGCCCTACTGCGTTGACATACAATGTATCAAACAGATCAGTAGTCTTCACGCTGTCCTTATAATAGTTTATGGCGCCGCCTACCTTATAGCCATAAGGAGAGGGAACCGTACCGGATTCAAGGTTATAAAAATTCACGACAGGATACTCCAGCAGCGAAGGATTAAAATGATCGTAAGGAATAGCCGTGTAATCATTGAATACCTTGATCATGGGGGTGCTGACCGTTCTGTCGGGGAAGAATAGATCGGTCTCAGACCTGTTCTTATTCACATATACATAATCAATGTTCCACACATCAAATGGGCCTGACTGCCTGCCAAACGCTGTAAACTTAAACTGGAAGGAGTCGTGGAAGAAAGCTGCATCATCAACTTTCTGTATCACCTGAACAAAGCTGCCGGTGGTATCCAGTTGAGCTGATCCCGGCCATACGCTTACCCATGTGGTGTCATTTGTTTTGAGTTCCAGCCTGATGGAGTCGCCACTATCGGGAGTATCTCCATAACCGGCGTATTGGTAGAAAAAGCTAATGTACACATTGTCATTAACCGTAAGTGCGCTAAGGTCAATGGGAAGAGAGGTAAGGCTGTCCGTTTTGCCCATGCTGTTGCTGCTGCCTGAATAAGCCAGCCCGTTAACATCAGTACCATCAAAAGAGGCCACACCGAGACTTGGGGGCGTAATGCCCAGGCCGTTGTTGATAAATACTCCGCTGACCTCCCAAAGTGAGTCGGAGGGCTGGGCTGAGGCGTAAGAGAAGTCGTCCCAGAAGGGCAGGCTAAGAACATCTGCCTCTTCGCGGGTGTTTTTTTTGGATTTTGTAGAAGGAGTATTTTCTGTTTTTTTAATGCCGTATACCTTAAGCTGGGCCATGCTGTGGCCAGAGCCAAAGATTATCAGAGCTATTAATACATATTTGAATGACTTCAACATGTTAGTTTTCCACTGTATTTTCTTCATCATCGGTAACAGGCGCTATCCACAGGTCGATAGCATCGCCTATGCGGACTTGTGTGCCTGCTTCAGGTTCCTGTTTGGTAACGATGCTTTTGTGTCCGGTAGTATCTCCCTGCAAAGTTACCAGTCCTATTTCCAGGTTTGAGCCTAATATTATAAACCGGGCATCATCAATTTCGTTACCTGTAAGTCTTGGGGCTGCAAAGTTAGACTGCGCATAGCCATCGCCCACTACCAGGTCAATGGTAGAGCCTTTAGGTATTCTTTGTCCGGCATCGATAATTTCTTCCTCATATTTCATTTCCAAAACCAGGTTCAGGAACTGGCTGGGCCTGTAAGTGATTTTGCCTCTTTTGAGTTCGTTGCTTTTTAATACGGCCTCGGCATTGCGAAGTGACCGGTCTACCAATTCAGGTACAGGTACGGTAGGTGGGTCGATCCTGTTGACGGAAATAAAGATCTTGCGACCTTCTTTTACCTTGCTGCCGGGCTTCGGGTACTGTTTCAGAATGGTCAGAGGCGGATGCTCATCAGAAAAGGTTGAGTCATTGACCTCATACCGCAGGTGCCTTTTGGTTAAAAACTCGTCGATTTCATCCATATGCACGCCTTCCAGATTGGGTACTGTAATGGTTTCACCATGATTT
>NZ_SMLW01000190.1 GCF_009711405.1 Fulvivirga kasyanovii
ATTGTATAGAAACCCTATACCATAAGGCAAAAGAAGGTACATTTTGAAAGGATGAGGTTTTTGGCATAAAAGGGAAATACCTGGCGCAGAAATGTTTAAACCCTATAACAGTATGTTTCACCTAAACCCATATTCCTATGAAAAGAAATATCTTTACCCTCGTACTGGCATTATTCTGCTATTTTCAACTACCTGCTCAGGATCGCGGGGAGTTGATCAGTTATGAGCTGATCGATGAGAAGGATACCGATCAGATTGATGACTTACTAACCGGAGCTACAGGCATTCCGGGTATCTTTGTGGACTTCTTAATACCGACCACTTTTGATGTTCAGGTTTACAAATTGATTTATCATACAGTGGATGGCCAGGGAGCGCCAACTATAGCCTCCGGTGCTCTTTACATACCCAAGCCTTACCCATGTGATGCCCCTTTGGCAGCATATCTTCACGGTACGATCCTGGATGAAGCCAGTGTACCTTCCAACCTAAGTGGTGTTGAAGGTGCCATCGGCTGGGCCATGGCCACTGACGGTTATGTGGTGCCTTTGCCGGATTATATAGGTCTCGGCGAAAGCCCGGGAGTCCACCCTTATGTGCATGCCCAAAGTGAAGCCACTGCGTCCATAGACATGATGCGTGCTTCGCGGCAGTTATGCGGTACTTTGGGTGTTGGGCTGAACGGTCAGGTATTTATAGCGGGCTATTCACAGGGAGGCCATGCCACACTGGCCACCCAACGGGAAATAGAGCGTAACCATGGCAGTGAATTTAATCTGGAATATGTCGCCGCCGGGGCAGGTCCTTATGATCTGTCGGGTACACAAAAAGACTTTGCCTTTGACAACCCCTTCTATCCCAACCCCTCTTTTTTGCCTTACGTTTTGCAGGGATACCAGGAGGTTTACGGTAATATTTACAGTTCTTTATCAGATGTGTATGTTTCTCCTTATGATCAACAAATCCCGGTACTGCTAGACGGCTCCTTGTCCGTAGAGCAGATTGATGCACAACTACCGGCCAACTGGAAAACCATTTTCCAGAATGATTTTCTTAGCAGTGTGGAGAATAATTATTTTCATCCTGCAAACAGTGCATTACGAAAAAACAACCTGTACGCGTGGACACCCAAAACAGAAATGCGCTTGTACTACTGCACAAGCGATGATCAGGTAGATCCTGCCAATTCGCTGGTGGCCTGGTTTAATTTCTTTCTTCGGGGTGCCGGAGGCCGCGTAGCTGCTGTTCCGCTCGGCCCATTCCTGCATCGCGAATGTGCCCCGATAGCCTTGCTGGTGAGCAAAGCAAAATTTGACCAGTTCAGGCAGGATCAAAATTGCAATACACAGTTAGCGACAGCCAGAAATGGCAAAATACAACCCCAGCGCAGTGATATGCAGCACTTTGAAGACCTGGTCAATGAATTGAACGTACCCGGCCTTGCTGCTCAACTAAGGGCACAAGGATTGGATAACCTTGCTGATGCAGTAGAAAATCAGTCAAAGGGCACAAGCCTGAAATTATTTCCAAATCCTGCCAGCACTTTCACCACACTTGACATAAGCCAGATGGGAGAAAACGTAAAAGCAGTAAAAATTATGGACACCTCAGGCAAGCTCATTCGCCTAATTGAAATAAAAAATGCAGAAACCTCTATTGAACTGGATATTCGCGACTTGGATGTCGGAATGTACATGATTACCGTGGAAGGAGACGAAGTATACTACCTCAATTTGATGAAGGAATGAGAAGGTTTTTAATAAGAGGAACGGAGGTGTTGCCTTCGTTCT
>NZ_SMLW01000609.1 GCF_009711405.1 Fulvivirga kasyanovii
AGTTGTAGAAAATCTCAAAAAATCATTCACCACCGGCGACAGAACCCTCACTGTGCTCGACGAAGTTTCGTTCAGTGTTCCCGAAGGAGCCAGTATTTCCATAGTGGGGCCGTCAGGAAGCGGTAAGACCACATTGCTGGGGCTTTGCGCAGGGCTGGATGTATCCACATCAGGGTCTGTATCACTGGTGGGTATCAAACTTAATGCCCTCAGTGAAGATGACCGTGCTTATGTCAGGAACCAGCATGTGGGATTTATCTTTCAGAATTTTCAACTGTTGCCCACACTTACTGCAATAGAAAACGTAACCGTGCCCCTGGAACTTCGGGGAGAGAAAAATTACCGGAAAAAGGCCCTCGACCTGCTTGACCGGGTAGGGCTGGCTGACAGGATCAACCATTACCCGTCGCAATTATCAGGAGGTGAGCAGCAGCGGGTGGCCATGGCCCGTGCCTTCATTAGTTCACCCAAGATCCTTTTTGCAGATGAACCTACGGGAAATCTGGATGAGGAAACAGCACATAAGGTTACTGAATTGCTTTTTGATATTAACCAATCGGAAGGTACTACCCTCGTGCTGGTTACTCATAACCTCGATTTGGCAGAGCATACCGAACGGATACTGCAACTTAAAGGAGGTAAACTGGTGTCTGATCAGAAATCGATGAAGGCAATTTGATGGAGTACATTATCAAAATCAAGAAGGAGAGCAGAAACCTGTTTAAAGACAAATGGGTTTGGAAGATGGCATATCGCGATGCGCGGAAAAACTTTTCCCGGTTGTTCCTTTTCATATCGTCAATTATTATAGGGATCGCTGCGTTGGTTTCCATTAACTCTTTTAATATAAACCTGCAGCGTAGTATAGATGAGCAAGCCAAGGATTTATTAGGCGCTGACCTTGTTGTAAATGCTAATAATGAGTTCGAAGATGACCTGCGGGCAATATTTGATTCCATACCCGGGCAGCAGGCTACTGAAGCCACTACAGCGTCTATGGCCATGTTCATGACCAGCTCACCCGGAACACGATTGATCAGGATTGTGGCCCTTGAAGGTGACTTCCCTTTTTATGGTGATCTGGAGACTTCACCCGGCAATGCCTATCAAATCATGAAGGAAGGCGCCTACGCTATGGTGGATGCAAACCTGGCAAGCCATTATGATATCAGCTCCGAAGACTCCATACGCCTGGGCAATAAAGTATTTAAAGTCGCAGGAGAGGTTAGTAAAATACCCGGTGGAGGTGGTATTCAAGCCACATTTACTCCGTCTGTCTATATATCCATGGAGAATCTCGACAGTACCGGCCTGGTGCAGTTTGGAAGCCGGGTGAATTATAAACAGTACTTTAAACTGGACACTAAGGAGCAGGTTGAAGCCGCCGTAGGTCAGGTTAAGCCCCTGGTAAAAAAATACGGGCATACATCAGAAACCGTAGAGGATAGAAAAAACAACCTGGGTGAAGGCTTTGAGAACCTTTATCGGTTTTTTAATCTATTGGCATTTGTAGCCCTGATCCTGGGATGTATAGGAGTGGCCAGCTCAGTGCATATTTATGTGAGGGAAAAACGCGAGATGGTGGCTGTTTTGAGATGTATCGGTACATCAGGCTGGCAGGCTTTTAACATCTTTTTCGTCCAAACCGTAGTTCTGGGTATCATAGGAAGTGCGCTTGGGGTACTGTTGGGCTTAGGTATACAATTTGCCCTGCCACCTTTGCTTCAGGAATTTATTCCGCTTGACCTGGAACTGCACATTGCCTGGAGCGCTGTAGTGGAAGGGTTGCTGCTGGGGCTGATGATCTCCCTGCTGTTTTCTGTTTTGCCGTTGGTAGCTGTCCGTTTTGTGCCACCGCTTTCCGTGCTAAGAACTAATTATGAACCGTTGAGGACATTCTCCAAAGTACGGATACTGGTGATTGTGCTGATCATACTCTTTCCTCTGGCATTTGCTACCTATCAAAGCGAAAGCTTTCTGGTAGGAGGGGCTTTCTTTGGAGCGCTGTTGGTAGCATTTGGCTGTCTTGCTCTGGTCGCTAACCTTTTGATGAAAGCTGTGAAACGGTTTTTCCCGCAAAACTGGAGCTTTGTATGGCGCCAAAGCCTGGCAAATTTATTCAGGCCCAATAACCAGACCCTCGTGCTTGTAGTGGTGATAGGCTTGGGTGCCTTTCTTATTGCAACCCTCAATATAGTACAAAATAGCCTGCTCAATCAGGTGGAATTTGTTGGCAGGGAAAATCAGTCGAATACCATACTCTTTGACATTCAGCCCCAGCAAAAAGAAGGTGTGATCAAACTGACCCGTGACAATGACCTGCCGGTACAGCAGGTAGTGCCCATTATTACCTGCAGGCTGAGTAGCGTAGCAGGCAAGACGATCACGGAGATACAAAATGATACCACCGATGCTATTCCTAACTGGGCCATTACGCGGGAGTACAGGGTAACTTACAGGGATACCCTCACTGCCTCGGAAACCATGGAAAAAGGTGTCGTGCAGCACATCTCCAATGATTCCATTTATGTAACCATATCTTCCGGTATGCAGGAAAATCTTCAGGTAGATGTGGGAGATTCCATTGTGTTTGATATTCAAGGTATACCTGTTACCACATACATCAGCGGTATCAGGGATGTAGAGTGGCCGAAAGACCCACCCAATTTCATTTTTGTGTTCCCGACAGAAGTGCTGGAAGAAGCGCCGCAAATATTTGTTCTCACTACAAGGATTGATGAAAAAGTAGAGGCCAACAGTTATCAAAGAGAACTGGTATCGCTCTTTCCTAATGTATCCCTGATAGACCTGAGGCTGGTGCTGGCTACCATTGATGAGTTTTTTGATAAAGTGTCATTTATTATCCAGTTTATGGCGCTGTTCAGCATCATAACAGGTTTGGTAGTATTGGCTGGTGCTGTGATCAACAGTAAATACCTGCGGTTAAAGGAGAATGTACTGTTGCGAACTATCGGCGCAGTGAGAAAACAGATTTGGGGCATGACCATCCTTGAATATGGATATCTGGGCTTTTTTGCAGGGTTTACAGGCATCAGTTTGTCTGTAGTGAGCGGTTGGGCATTGTCCATTTACTTTTTTGAGGTGGTTTTCCTGCCGGATATCGTCAGTCTTTTGCTGATATGGCTGGGAGTAATGATGCTCACGGTTTTTGTGGGCTGGTTCAATACAAGAGATGTAATTAACCGTTCTCCGCTGGAAGTACTCAGAAAAGAGGGATAGAATCATTATCTTTAAAATCAGTGTGATCACACCAAATATCAGGGTGTGGTTACTCCTTAGTTATTTTTGAGAGCATGAAGTTATTCCGATTCCTATTAGTATGTAGTGTTGCAGTATTTCATCTCCCGGAGGCCGGCGGTACGGGAGACCCTGCTTTAAGATTTATAGAGAATAAAGGCCAGTGGTCAGCCGATGCCCTTTTTGGTGCGGATATTCCCGGTGGCAATGTGTATGTCAGCAAGTCCGGGTTTACCTATGTCTTCTACGATACTGAAGCCATGCATCGCAGGCATGAGGGTTATGAAAAGCAGGAAGGGTATCTGCCCTCGGGAGCATTTTCTGAGCAGAGTGCAGATCAAAACACACTCGGCATTCACATATTTAATGCACAATTTGTAGGGGCACAAACTTCCGGTATACGTTCGGAAAACCCTGCCGGGACTTCATACAACTATTTTTATGGTAACAATCCCGATGAATGGGTAAGCCAGGCCCGGGCATTTGACAAGGTCTATCTGGAGCGGCTTTACGAGCAGATTGACCTGATTACCTACTCCACCGGCTATAACATGAAATATGACCTTGTGGTGAGAGATGGTGGTGATCCTGACAAAATAAAAATAGCGTACACGGGCCTTGATGATATTTATCTGAAAGAAGGAAGCCTGCATTTAAAGACTTCGGTCAACCAGGTCCAGGAATACAAACCTTTTGCATATCAGGTTATTGATGGTCGTCGCCAGCAGGTAGCGTGCGAATATGTGCTGGAGGATAACGTGCTCAGCTACAGTTTTTCCTCCGGTTACGATCCGTGCTATGATCTGGTTATTGACCCTATTCTTATATTTTCAACTTACTCAGGTTCCCCGGCGGATAACTGGGGCAACACCGCCACTTTTGGAGAGCGTGGCAAGCTTTATTCCGGAGGTATTACCAACCATTTCAGAGGAGGAGCTTATCTGGGAGAGTTTCCTGCCACTCCCGGAGCTTATCAGACTTCATGGGGTGGAATTTGGGACATTGCTATTTTAAAGTACGACTCTGCCGGCGCTCAACTTGAATATGCGACCTATCTCGGAGGTAGTGGCTCAGAGGTGCCGCTGAGCCTGATCATGAATCAGGATGAGGAGCTGGTTATTTTGGGGATAACGAATTCTACCGATTTTCCGGTAACGCCTGATGGATATCAGCAGGCATTTGGCGGAGGAAGCAGCATCAATACCATTTTGGGAGTGATTTTCGCTAATGGTTCGGATATGTTTGTTGCCAAACTAAGCAAAGACGGCAGCACGTTGACCGGGAGTACTTATTTCGGAGGTACCGGAAACGATGGCCTGAACCTCACCGGAGGTGATCTTACCAGGAACTATGGTGACCAGCAGAGGGGAGAAGTGTTTATTGATGACAACGATGATATTTATATTACAGGAAGTACAGGTTCCACGGACTTGTTTCCGGACCCTGCCATACCGTCCTTTGAGCGTAATTTTGGAGGAGGCATTACCGATGCCGTGATAGCCAAATTTAGCGGTGACCTGTCATCTTTACTATGGGGAGGTTACCTTGGGGGAAGTGAGGATGATGCCGGGTTTGCTATCAAAGTGGATAAAAACAGGAATGTGTATGCTGCAGGAGGAACTGAAAGCAGTGATTTTCCTGCGGCGGCAGACGGGCTAGATGATACTTACAACGGTGCCGTTGACGGTTGGGTAGGGCTGATCTACCATACAGGAGATTCTGTTGTGACCACTGCTTTCCTGGGTACGACAGATTATGATCAGGCTTACTTTCTGGACCTGGATGCCAGTGAAGATGTTTACATTCTGGGGCAAACCAGGGGGAGTTATCCCGTGTCTCCGGGTGTGTACAACAACCCCGGTTCCGGTCAGTTCATTCACAAGCTCAGCAATGACCTGACCCAGACCATATTTTCAACGACATTTGGATCAACAGGTCGCGGTGAACCCAATATATCGCCTACGGCTTTTTTGGTCAACGACTGTAATAACCTGTATGTGGCAGGGTGGGGAAACAACTCAGGGAATTTTACAGGGGGCAACTACTTAAATCTTTCCACAAAGGGATTGCCTACTACATCCGATGCCATAAGAAGGACCACCGACGGACAGGATTTTTACCTGTTCGTACTGGATGCCGATGCGACTTCTCTGCTGTATGCAACTTTTTTTGGTGGCTCTGGGGCACAAATTCATGTTGATGGGGGTACAAGCCGTTTTGATAAACGTGGAATTGTTTACCACTCTGTATGCGCCAGTTGCTCAGGAGGTTCTTCTTTCCCTACTACTGATGGCGCCTGGTCTCAGGTGAACGGAGCTAATGGAGGCTGTAATAATGCTGCTTTCAAATTTGACCTGGCATCGTTGCGGGCAAGGATACAAACCAATTCTGTGGCTCTTGACCAGCCTGGTCTGCAGCATGTTTGCATGCCTGATGATATCGTTTTTCAGAATCTGAGTATCGGAGGAAAAACCTATGAATGGACGTTTGGTGATGGCACGGGAACTACACGTGTTGATACCACCAATATAACGCATAACTACAAAGCCCCGGGTACTTACAAGGTCGTGCTCAGGGCAGTAGACGATGATACCTGTATCGGCGAAGATATTGCAACGACCACCGTAACAGTCTCCCGGCCGATGTTTACCGCCAGTGATGATACCCAGCTATGCTTTGGTGACGAATTGACATTGACGGCTTCCGGGGGCACTTCCTATCAATGGATCAGCGCAGACAGTACTTTCTCTTCCAATGAAAGAACTCCGGTAGTCTCACCTGAGCAGAATACAATTTACTATGTCACCATGACCGACGCCAATGGATGTGATGGTGGTGATACTGTCTTTGTGGAAGTGATCCCGCAGGTGGTGATCGACTTTGAATATGAAAAGCTGCATGATTGTTTTTCACGACCACCTGTCAGGTTTGTCAACAAAAGCGGAGAGGGGGACTCATTTCGCTGGATATTGGGAGATGGAAATACCTCTGAAGAGGATGAGTTTGTCTATCAATATGAAAGTGACGGAAGTTATAATGTAACCCTGGCGGGTACAAGAGAGTTTTGTGTGTTTGAAAAAAGTGCCAGTATTAATATGCGTACTGTTAGAATACCTAATGTGCTCACTCCCGGGGTTAAAGACCATAACGATACTTTTGTTATAGAATCAGATACTGATGTGCATTTAAAGATATTCAGCCGTTGGGGCAAGCTCTTATATGAAGATGAGAAATATAATAATACCTGGGATGGTGAAGACCATCCTTCCGGGGTATATTATTACGAGGCAGAGGTTGCGGAAGAAACCATCTGCAAAGGCTGGGTCCACCTTATCAAATAGGCTCATGGTCTGATCAGAGTACCAGCCAAAGTATTACCAGTGTGCAAAGAAAAATGATTACCGCAATCAGGTCTTTGTGTATCTTCATAAGTTATGATCTTCTTGCCAGGCTCTCTATACCGTTAATGATCTTCCTGGGGATGTTATAATAGAGTGTAAAGATAAGTACAATTGACATCAACCATATCACTCCGATGTTAAAATACAACGTATCAAAGGTGCCGCCGAGAATATGCTTTTTAGGCACATAGAACTGTGAGCGGTAGTCGAGCAGATGCTTAGGCTCAGGGTCTTTGTAGATAGGAAATATCTTTTGAACCAGTTCTCCGTGGGCCTCCAGTATGCGGTGAGGTTCGTTTTGGTTTTTTACGATCTCGGCAATGGTTTCATTGCGATAGCGGTCTTTCAGCTTTTCGAAAGCCTCACGCTCTTCTGTCGTTTCTGTCATGCTGACGATCAGCTTGTCTTTGGCCTGGTCAGCTTTATTGTACCGGGCTACATAAAAGGCTCTGAGCTTTTCCAGAAATTCATAAGTTTTCTGATAGGCTGTAGAATCAAACTTCTCCGGTATCAGCAGCTCAAGATGTTCAAATTTATCATGGCCCACTACCTGTAGCTCCTTTTCCAGTTCAGAACTCAAAATTTGCAGATTTTCAGCAAGATTTTCCCTGATCTCAGGTGTGTTCTTTCTGAAATTATTCAGGCTGTATTCCAGCTTGGTTTCCAGTGTAGGGATGTAGTATATTTTTTTGTAGTCTGACTCCGCCATTACCTTTTCATAAGGATAAAACATTTCCTCATATTCATTGTCCCTGAACTGTGATACCATGGCCGCTTCAAAGGCCCAGCGGGAAGCCATCATGTCACCCACCAGAGGTACTTCTCCCGTGCTGCTCAGGTCAGGGTTAAGTTTGTCAAACCTAACCACCACACCGCTCAGTACCAGTTGAGGGATAAGGAGAATTGGGATCATGATGTAAATGGTAACGGCCGAATTGAATGCCGAAGAAATGTTCAGCCCCATAATATTGGCCAGGCATGAGGTGGAAAACAGAATGGTCCAATGTATAAGAAACATATTGTCGATTTGGAGGATGGCATTTCCCACTATGACGAAAGTGAAAGTCTGTATGGCCGAAAGGGTAAACAGGATAGCTATTTTTGATGAGATGTAGCTGCCTCTGCTCAGGTGCAGAAAAGCTTCTCGTTTCAGTATTTTCTGATCACGAATGATCTCTTCGGCACTTACCGTGAGGCCCATAAACAAGGCTACAATGACACTCATGAAAAGGTATGCCGGAATGTTAGGGTTTTTGCTGAAAAGATATGTGGGGTCTTCCGAATGATACGTGTTGTAGTACCGGACGATGTAAGCCAGAATAAGGGCTAGCAGGGGAGCCTCCAGCAGGTTGATGATGAGGTACTGCTTGTTGCTAAGCTTCGAGAGCAGGTCCCGCGTGGTAAAAAGCTTGAGTTGCTTTAGCCGGTCAGGAATATTAAGTGTTGACTCTGGCGCTGTAGTTACCTTCCCGACCTTGGGAATAGAAGTCTTCTCCATGAAATACTGGTTCCACTGCTCAGGTGATACCTTTCTTTCATTGGTAAAGTTGCCGTACTCATTGATTACCTTGGTTTCAATGATATTAAAGATCTGCTCAGGGTTTACATTGCCGCATTCGTGGCACTCTCCCTGGTCACTGTTGATCAGGTTGATGATCTCTTTAAAATACACCACGGCCTCTACCGGATTGCCATAGTAGATCTGATAGCCACCCGTATCGAGGATCACCAGCTTGTCAAACATTTTAAAGATGTCGGATGATGGCTGGTGAATAACCACAAAGATCAACTTGCCTTTTAACGACAGTTCCTTGAGCAAGTCCATAATGTTTTCTGAGTCCCTGGATGAAAGGCCTGACGTAGGCTCATCAACGAACAGGATGGAAGGCTCACGCAACAACTCCAGGCCAATGTTGAGCCGCTTTCTCTGGCCCCCGCTAATGGTTTTTTCCAGTGGTGAGCCGACTTTCAGGTCTTTGGTTTCGTAAAGGCCGAGGTTGTTCAGCGTTTTGATCACCAGGTCTTTGATCTCCTCATCTTTAAGCTGGTCGAAGCAAAGCCGGGCGGCATAATAGAGGTTTTCATAAACTGTTAGCTCCTCTATTAGCAGGTCATCCTGGGGTACAAAGCCGATAACGCCTTTTACAAGGCTTTCCTGTTTGTGGATGTCTATATTGTTGATAAGTACCTGCCCTTCTGTGGGCCTGTCGCTGCCATTGAGTACGTGGAGCAGTGTTGATTTTCCTGCACCACTGGCTCCCATAAGCCCGATGAGCTTTCCGGATTCTTCGGCAATGTTGATGTTTCTGAGGCCAAGTTTACCATTCTTAAACCGATAAGAGATATTGCGTGCTTCAAAAGTGATCGGCCTTTCATTCTCGTTTTTGATGAAGCGGCTGATGATGTCGCCATAATAAACCGGCGAGGTTCTTTCAGCCCTTATGGTGGAACCGATAGCCAGAACTCCTTTTTTACCTGATTTTAAAGGAACACCGTTGAGGTAAAGGTCTGTCGAACCCTGATATTTTATAAAATAAGTGTCGGCCTTAGCCAGGTGCAGTATGGCTATAAATCCATTTAACCCTTCCCGCTTCAGGTGTTTAAATGCAGGATTATCATATTTTTTAGCATCAATGATCAGGATATTTGGCGCATCAAAGTCCTCATGTGATTTGCCAATCACAAACTTTTTAATGAGGTCAATTTCTTCCTTGGATACGTTAAATGAAGAGCCTATAGACCTCAGTAGCTCTTCCTCACGCTTTGAGATATGTCCGTCAGCCAGTATGATACCCATCAGCTCCAGAATGATCACCACCTTCTGTTTTTGAGTAAGCCCTTCATTGATCCGCACGCAGATACCTTCTATCCGGCGCTGCTCTTCTTCAATATCAATGGTATCATCAATGATGATCGAATCGCTATATTCATCAAATTCCTTTAGAAATTGAGGAACAGCATTCTTGTTGAGGTGGTCGACTAGAAATGCTTCAATTTGGTCCCTTTCCTGGGTAGTAACTTCATCTTCCTTTGCTACGATAGCAAAAAGCTGAATAATGGCTTTAAGTAAAGGTTCACTCATGAGTGATGGTTAAGCTGTAGTAATAGACAATTTACTAATTTAGTGTTTTGAGGGAATAAAAAAAGGGATTGAATTAAATTCAACCCCTTTTAAAGTTCTTAGTGTGTTTTGGTTACTCAACAATAGAGCTACGGATGGCAGCTACTTTTGAAGTGATTTCCTCCAAAGTTTTGTCGGTAAGTACCAGGTCAGCACGTTGATTTTTTATCTGATCTTCGATTTCCAGAGAATCATAATCTGCTTGCAGTGCGCGCAGGTCTTTCAATAGGCTGTCAATAGGAGCAGTATTCTCTACAGTACCTAACATTTCTACAAGGTCATCCAGTGATTTCTCCTGCTCAAGCACCACTCTGATAAGAGGGGTCAACACAAGGTTTCTGCTGTCCTCAGGAAGGATGTCTTTTGGATATGTCTTGATCAGCGCAGTAGAAATATAAAGTCCTTCAACAAAGCTTCCTGTAATGATCAGTGCAGCCAGTTTGTTTCGGTCATCATCTTTAAGGTATGACTCAGTTTTGTTTATAGTTTCGTTAAGAAGGTAAGATAATGAATCTTTTCTTGAAAGGTTGCTTTCAAACCTTTTGATCAGGTCAGTATCAAAAGCTCCTGTAACTCCCAGGTTATCAGCCAGTTTTTTAGCTGAACTCATATAGGTAAGTGCTTCCTGTACTTTGTCATAAGAAACCAGGTAGCCTATATCCGCTGCATAAACACCAAGGTTAAGGGCAGCTTTATCATTTCTTGAAGCATACTGGTCAGCTTTGCTGTTGTCATTGATCAATGACTGATTAAACTCAGCACCGGTAGCCTCCAAAAGGAATGGAATTTCAGAAGGAGAAGGTATTTCGTAAATCACTTCCTGAATTTGCTCTTTCAGGTCAGTTTCTGCCTGCTCAAACTCTTCTGAGGAATCAGTTTTTTCCTCATTTGTTTTTGAACCACAGGCAAACATGCCAAAAAGTAAAAGGAAGGATAAACAGATTGATCCTATAGATTTATAAGTCATAGTTTTCATGGTTAAATTATGATTCTCCAATTTTAAGATATTTTTTTTGCGAAAAAAACAGAAAGATTCATTTTTTGACGACTGGTTAGCATAGAAAATATTGATAATAAAGTCCTGAGCTGCTTTGATTTGAGAATTGTTATAGTATAATTTCTATAATATTTTACAAAGTTTTATTAAAGAGTGAAAATTATATGCATAGGGCATTGTTTTCACGGTGATGAATAACTATTATAGCTATTCATTTTTTGAACTAATGAGTTCTTGCGGGACAGATGAATAGAGAGTGTGCTGATATTGTCATGCTGATAGATGACAATGAAATAGATTTGTTTATTAATCAAAAGGTAATAGAGTTTTGTCGCTTTACCCGGAAGTTGCTTACCTATCATTCGGCACGGGAAGCTTTACAATATTTGCTTACTGCTCCTGAAACAGATATTCCCGATCTCATTTTCCTAGACCTGAATATGCCGGTAATAGACGGATTTAGGTTTCTTTATGAATTCTCACAATTTCCCGACCATGTCCGCAACAAGGCCTCAATCATTGTGCTCTCCAGCTCAGACAATATGAGGGACAAGGAAAAGATAGAAGTTAACCCCGATGTAATTAAGTTCCTTTCCAAACCGCTTAACGACCAGAAACTGGAGCAGATAAAAGTTATGGTTCAGAAAACTCAAGATGTGTAAGTTTTAATATTCTTCTTTAAAAACTTGTTTACGTAAGTTTTCTAAAAGTATTAATGAATTAAATCTGTGTTTAGCTATAATCTGGGCTTATATTTTAATTATTCCATTTTTTATGTAATTACCCATTTTGATATGGGTTATTGGTGTGTAATAAATCATTATAATCCTATAAAGGTACATTTATTTTGCTGCTGATTTGAGGAATTTAAAATAAATGCTCTTATATTTGAATCTTGTATTTAATTAATTTGATATTAAATTGGACATTTTTTGCAGAGCATTTTTAAGAGTGCCTTTTGAAGTTTTCTTTCTTACCTTTTTTCTGTTTAATAGCCAGTTGTTGTTTGCTCAGAATTTTGAGTCTGTTGGAAAAGAAAATCCATTGACAATTACTGGAGGAGCTTCTTTAAATCAGATATTTTATGCTGTTGATGGCATTGAATCAAGGAGAAATCCATATTCGTATTATGCATCAGGTAATGTAAATTTCAATCTTTATGGGTGGAGTATACCATTATCTTTTACATGGTCTAATCAACAGGGATCATTTCAACAACCCTTTAATCAATTTGGAATTCACCCTACTTATAAGTGGATAACAGGACACTTTGGCTATGCTAGTATGACCTTTTCACCTTATACGTTGGCTGGACATCTGTTTCTTGGCGCTGGAATAGAAGCCAGGCCTGGCAAGTGGCATATTAGTACTATGTATGGCAGATTACAACGAGCAGTGGAGCCAGATTCCCTAAATGAGAGCTCTGTAACACCGGCTTTTAAACGAATGGGGTACGGGGTTAAGGCCGGTTATGCCGACGGTAACGATTTTGTTCATTTTATAATTTTTGGCTCGAGAGATGATGCCTCATCTATTAACTATATTCCTGATAATGAAGAAATTTACCCTGAAGAAAACCTTGTTTTCAGTGTTGCCGGAGGCAAGGAGCTATTTTCCCGAATTGTCCTTTCCACAGAATACGCTATTAGTGGAATTACACGAGATACAAGAGCGGAAACTGTTAAAGTTGAAAAGTACAAAGTTTTTAATGCAGCAGGAGGTTTATTTACACCGCGCCTTTCTTCATCTTACTATAATGCATTTAAAACAGGCTTGACTTATCAGGCAGATGCATTCTCTGTGGGCTTAGGCTATGAAAGGATTGACCCGGGGTATAGAACTCACGGAGCTTATTACTTTAATAACGACCTTGAGAATTTAACGGCTAACGCAGCTACTGCGCTATTTTCAGGGAAAGTTAACATTGCTGTTAACGTAGGGGTGCAACGAGATAACCTTGATGATTCCAAAATAAGCTCAATGGAACGAATCGTTGGAGCAGTAAATGTGGGATATGCTGCCAGTGAAAGACTAAATTTTTCAGGTTCTTATTCTAGCTTTCAAACCTATACAAATATCAGATCGCAGTTTGTTGATATCAACCAACTGACACCGTATGATAATCTCGATACTTTAAATTATATACAAATCTCTCAAAATGCTACGCTGAATACTAATTATATTCTGAGCAACAATAAGGATCGTCGACAAAATCTAAACCTCAATCTAATCTTTCAGGACGCCTCTGATGAGCAAGGAGGAGTGAAGCAAGGTAGTGGCAATCAGTTCTATATGGCTAACACGGCGTATAGCATAACTTTAGTTCCAAAAAACATAACTGTTACGGGTTCTTTCAACTATAATAAAAATGAAGCTGCGACAATTAATGCCACAACTTTAGGCCCCACCCTTGCGATAAATAAATCACTAATGGATAGAAAAATGAGAATAGGTCTGTCTACATCATGGAATGAGTCCTATACTAATGGAGATAAAGTAAGTCGTGTGGCAAATGTGAGAGTAAATGGAGGTTACTCAATAAAAAAGAAGCATAATTTTAATGTAAGCCTGGTAGGTGTCAATCGTGAAAATAAGACTGAGGGCTCAACAGACTCTTTTGCTGAATTCACTGGAACAGTTGGTTATAGTTATTCTTTCAGCAGCAAATAGTTAAAAATATGAATTGTAAAGTACCATTAACGAAAATAAAAAGAAATATAGTTACTAAATGACATAAGATGGTATAAAACACCTGTTGATATTAAAGTTATTCATTAACGGATACCCTGTACCTAAAAATTTCTTGCCAATTAATTTATTAAAACTCGCAGTGATCAAAAGAATATTTATATCATTTTTCCTGTTATTAGCTACTGTTTCCATATATGGTCAGACATACCCTGTTCAGGCGACAACAACCCTTATTCCTCCATACTCTGTTTACATCGCAGATTATGTTGCTGTGGGTTCCGAAAGGCTGGCACTTAATATTTTTCTTGCCGATATCAACAGGCCAGAATTAAATGTACGCTTGCGCTTAAAAATTGAGGGGCAAGGAATTAAAATTGAAACTAAGCCAGAGTATCTGCCTCAGCCATTAACTTTAAGGGGAGGTGTTCCGGAAAGACTTACATCTGCTGATCTTGCAGCACTATTTCTACCGGAAAACTTGAATTTTCAAGGAATCACAAGGCAACAGTTCGAGAGATCAGGTGCTTTGCCTGAAGGATTATATCAATTTTGTTTTGAAGTGCTGGAATACAATAGGGGAGTTAAAATTTCAAACAGTGCCTGTGCTATGGCCTGGTTGATACTTAATGATCCACCAATTATCAACCTACCGCGAAATGGAGAAAAATTAAAAGCCCAGGAGCCTCAGTACGTCACATTTCAGTGGACACCACGGCATACCGGGTCTCCTAATTCAGCTTTTCTAACAGAATATGAATTCTCATTAGTTGAAGTTTGGCCTGATAATAGAAATCCAAATGATGCGATTCTTACAACTCCTCCTATTTATGAAACTGTTACGCAAAGCACCACACTTATTTATGGACCGGCGGAAACCCCATTGGTTCCTGGAAGGCGTTATGCGTTTCGAATAAGGGCAAAAAGTATGGTTGGTATAGATGAACTAAATCTTTTTAAGAATAATGGCTATAGCCAAACCCATACCTTTGTTTATGGAGATCCTTGTAATTTACCCAAGAGCATCGAAGCGAATGTTTTGAGCAGTACAAGATTTAAGGCAGAATGGATGCCATTGGAGAATCATACTTCCTTTAACTTGAGATATAGGAAAAAGGGGGAAGACAACAGCGACTGGATAGAAGAGAATACCTTTTTTGAGGAGCTTGAGGTTACATCCCTGCAACCAGGAACCACTTATGAATATCAGGTTTCCCCAAGTTGCGGATCGATACTTGGTGATTATTCGGAAATAGCGACTGTTACTACAGATGAGCGGCCGGATTCAGAGTTTGCATGTGGTACTGGTGAAGCCGATTATAATCTGGAGAATAAAGAATTGTTGGAATCGCTTCATCCGGGAGATTACATTTATGCGGGAGACTTTGATGTTAAAATAGACAGCGTTAGCGGTAGTGGAGGAACATTCACTGGTGGTGGTAAAGCTGAAATCCCATTTCTCAAATATGCTAAAGTTCGAACTACCTTCAAGGATATAAAGGTTAACACAGATTATCGCGTTATAGAAGGAAATGTTTATACCTATTGGGATCCTAAGAGTAAGCTTGCTTACGATGGAACCGAACCTGATACCGGAAATGAGGCAGTAGAAAATGATCCTGAAGGTTCTGAAAGTGGCGAGAGTGACACCCCATCAGACTCAGTTGAGCTAACAGACCCTATTGATAATATCTATACAGATTCTACGGGAAATGTGATAGTAGTGACCACTGCCGGGGATACCGTAACCGTTGGACCGGGGCAAAACATGGTTTTTAATACACCTGATGGTGGGTCAACCACAGTTGGTCCGGATGGTGTTACCTCTCTTAATAATGAAGGTGGTGCAACTGCAGGAACGGGAGGGGACAATGCTGCTGGCGATACAACCGCAGTTGCCGATGCAGATGTGAAATTTGGGCCATTGAGTATAAAATTCGCTCAAGCACCTCAATCGACAGGTACGGATGATGAAGGCTACTGTACTTTTGAAAAAGTCAAGGCCTCATTTATCCTAAATCTTGAGGGGCAATATGAGCTTTCAAAGCAAATTTCTATAGATAGCGCCACCATTTCATTTAAAAAGAAGTGTTCCGGTAATGAATACAAAGATATTGCCGTAAACTGGTCCCATAGTTCAGGTAAGGATATAGGCAAAATAAAGTTCATTGATGCTAAACTGAGAAATATTGACCTTAAAATTGATGGAGAAGGAAGACTTAGTGGATCTATTACACTTAATGCTTCGCTTAATGAAGATCAAGTTATTGATGAGGTTGTAAGAATTAAAAAGGGCGTAAACGGGGATTTCTCATTTAGCTATGATGATTCAAACAGCTTTAGAGGAAAGTTCCTGATGGGTGGTATTAAGGATGTAAATATTGATCTGTTAAAATCAGATAAAGCTCTGGCATCTTTAAAAAACGGTCAGCTCAATGACGAGGGTGTGTTAACGGGAGATTTGATGGCACAGCCTGGATCAGTCAGTTATACTTCTGATAATATAAATGTTGTCGTTGACAATTTACAGGCGAATATTTCATATTCATTTTTTGAAGGGTTGACTATTAATTCAGGAAAAGGGCAATTTACCCTTTCGGGAATTAAAGGTCTTGATGGCAGTCTTATAGTAGGGTTAGATATTAATGAGGATATTTTTACCACCAGCATTACTTCCTCAAAACTATCGGGCTTTGGTTTGGAGTTTTCCAAAATGAATATCAGAGCTGTTATGGATAAGAACTTCAACTTTGATGAGATTAACGGCTCTCTAAAAATCAAACATGACAAGTTCAACACTACGATTGGTATCCAGCAATTTCTTATAAAAGATGGGGAGCTTAAGTCGTTTAAAGGAAACGGCCAGATTGTCTATTTTGATAACAAAGTCAATATTACCAACACCACTTATGACTCGGAGACTGATCTTATTGTATTGGACGCTAATGTAGAAATGGAGGAGAATGGAGTAAAAATAGCGGCATCGGTTGATGACTTTACTATAGACCGTAATGGGAATATTACCTTTGATGGAATAAATGCCAATGTTTCCGGGCAGCTATACTTTGGGCCTGTAACAGTAGCTCTAACGGGTGAAACAAAGGAGCTTGATAAAGGAACATGGAGAAGTTATAATGCTGAAGCCTCAATCTATCTTAAGATGAAGGATAAAAAGATCGAGAAGGAAGTGGCGATAGCAAAAGCACTTGTAGCATTTGAAAAACACAAAAGCAAGTCGAGATATAGAAACATTAGGGTTAGTGTGGATGAGAAAAACATACCTGTTGGAGAACTCTACGGCATTGAGGCCGCCATTAAGGCTTTAAAATTGACCATTGATACGGATGCTGAATACATTTCAGGAGACCAGACAGAACAAGCCGAAGTTAATTTAAGTGGGGAAAGTAAAGTGACGCTGGTTGCTAGCCTAAATGAAGATAAAGAGCTAAGTCAATTAATTACCTTGAAGAAGGGTCTTGAAGGACAAATAACTTTTCAGTTTGAGAAAGGAAAGGATTATAAAGGATCCTTCGACTTTGGAGGCATCAAAAAACTGAATCTACTGGTTGAGAAAAACGATAAGGAAATTGCTGCGTTGAAAAATGCAGTTGTTGATAAAGATGGAAAGCTAAGTGGCAAAATTACCGGCTTGCCGGGAGCTGTCTATAAGTCGGGAGGCTTTGATGTTAAGGTAGACAAACTTGAATTTGATGTTAGTTTAGATTTGGCAGCAGGGTTCAATAGCCTCAAAGTACTATCAGGAAATGGTAAGTTCACTGTTAACAATATTACAGGTGTTGATGGAGCATTTAAATTGGGTATGGCATATGGAGTAGATGGCAATTTTAATGCAGAATTGCTAAGCAAGGAAAGTGAAATAAAAGCCTTTGGTATGGTACTTAAGGATCTCAACCTTAAAGCTGATTTTACTGAGGCTCTAGAGTTAAATAAAATTGAAGGGTCGTTGAAAGCTTCTCACAGCCAGTTTGATGCGGCACTTAATGTGACAAAATTCAAGGTAGAGTCTGGAGATTTGACTGTTTTGGAAGCAACTGGCGCTGTAAGTTACAAAGACTTCAACTTCGAGCTACTCAAATCTTCTTATGCAAACGAGAAGCTTTCTATTTCAGCTAAAGTACAGATCGATGATGCAGGGAAGTTGGCGGTTGACAAGTTTGTAATTGACAAAGATGGTTATATTTCTGTAGGTAAAATAGCCGGTGAGTTGAAGAAACCTATGGTGGCAATGAAATTCAATGCTTCTTTTAAGGAACAGGGGTTTCATGGAAAATTTACCGGTAATCTTAAACTTATAGGTGTTTCAGGTGAACTTGATTTTGGGACTGAGTCAAACTATACATACGGTTATTTAAAATTGACCAGTGAAGCTAACAAGGGGATTCCGCTAGGACCAACCGGGTTACAGTTAACTAAAGTTGGTGGACAGTTAGGATATAACTATTATCTGGATTTTAGTGCAAATAAATTTACAGGAGGTCCAAAGCAGTATAACTACCTTATAGGACTTACCCTGGGTATTTCTGACATGGCCAATATGTTTGCGGCTGAGGGTACATCAGTGGTGCAGTTTGGTGAAGATAAGCTACAGCTCAACCTAAGTGGAAATATCAAGGCACCGAGAACAAATCCAATTATACAATCAGATTTTAAAGTCAACTATTATTTGCCTGATAATACACTGGACGGAATGCTAAGCGTCGACGTTAATGTGCCGGCAAATTCCGGATTTGTATTTGAAACCACCAGTCCTGCTAATTTGAGCTTCAGCTATGCCAATTCCGAGTGGCATGTTGACGGAGGGGTTAATGCCAAAATGTTCAGAGAAATAACCTTTACAGGAAACACTTCATTAGGTAGGACAGAATCAGCTATTTCGGGATATATAAAAGGTCAGGCATACTACTCTTATGCTAAGACATTTAATTATGGGTGGTCTTTCGCTTCAGTTTCAGGAAGTCTGGACGTGGGTTTTAATTCGGGTATCAATGCCAATATTGACAACAATGGTATAAGCGGAAATATTAATGTTCATGTTTATGGGCATGGAAGCTTAGAGGTTTCTACACTCGTTAAGGATGCTTCAGCGTCAGTGTCTTTGGATTGTAATGCGGAGGTAAGTTACACTAATAGTCAAGGAAGACTGAAGGGAGATGCTTCAGTCTCGGTTCAAAGTTCAATCATAGATTTTGAGGAATCGGTTTCAATAGATAAAACATTTTAGGCAGATGGGCAAAGTGAAAATAACGGTTTTATTTCTTCTGATGATCTCCTGGCAAAGCGGCGTACTGGGACAGGATATCGTATTCCTTGGCGAAGGGAGAATGGAAGAGGTGAGACTTTTTTGGATACCAGCAAAAGGATGGGATGATAATTTGGATGGATTCAATGTTAAACGGAAAGTGGGTGAGAATTGGATACTTTTGAACAGTACACCAATTGTGCCTGGAACATCTATAACAAAAGGTCTGGATAATTTGGGGCTTGGCGATAAGACAAATAATCTTGTTGAAAAACGCCAAACCATGATTCGTTCAGGTAACCTTAAGTCAATCGAGACCGATGATATGATCGATGCTTTGAAAAATGAAAATACGGTAAAAGGCCTTTCTGTAGCTCTGAACCTGGATTTTGACGTTGCTCTGATTAGTGGATTTGGATTAGTTGACAGGGAGATAGGAGATGAAGGTTTCTATATCTATGGTCTGTTTCCAGTGTATGATGGCCAAGAAACGGATAAACCTGTTTCAATATTTGAATGGGAAAACCGCACAACTCCCGAATATAAGGTGTCAATGCAAGGCGCTTTAAAATCGGCTAGTAGTAAGAGAAAGGAAGTGGAACTGGTCTGGAAAGTTGATATTGAAGAGTATAAAAAATATGATGTGCTGAACGGGTTTAATATTTATCGTAAATCAGAAGGAGGTGAATATACAAGACTCAATGAAACCCCTATATGGGTTTCCCTTAAGCAAAAATCAGCAAGTTTATATTATAAGGACGAAGGTGTAGACCTTGAAAAAAACTATACCTATGCAGCGGCGCCCAACACTATATTTAATACACATGGTACCTATGCGGAGGTAAAAGTAGAGGTGCAGGAGATGCCGGAAACTATGAATCCTCCGGTTTTGTCTGCGCCGGAGAAAGGTCAGAATTCCTTGCTGATGAATTGGTCCTTCTCTAACACACAAGAACCGTTCATCAAAGGGTTTTATGTGCAGTTGGCTGATGAAAATAATGTTTTCGGGAATATTTCAGAACTGCTGGCTCCCAATATCAGAAGTTTTAATTTCTTGAAAGCCCCGGAGCCTGATAATAAATACTATCACTTCAAAGTGATAGCTGTTACGCAGGACGGACTTGAATTATGGAGCAATCGTAAAATCTTTTTTAATAAGGTAATAACCACCCCGTCGGCACCCCAGACACTATCTACAGAATTGGTTGCAGACAATGGTCAAAGAAGTGTAAAGCTTGAATGGCAGGCACCTGCCCAAAATGCAGAGCATGTAACAGAATATTATTTGTACTCCAGTAGTCCGGGTGATGATAGAGTGGTGAAGGAGGGAAGCCTGAACTCAATCATCGAAACATCCTACATATTTCCTGTATATAATACAAGAGCAGCACAATACACATTTGCGATTAGCGCCACAAATGACCAAAATGAGGAAAGCCCGTTAAGTGAAAAGGTTACTATAATGGTGCCCTCAGAATCTTTACCATTTGTCAATATATGGCCGGTTACCAAAGAAAACGGTGTGATTACTTTGAATTGGAAGTATCCTGAAGATATATTGGATCTGGCAGGTTTCAGATTGTTCCAAAATGGTGAGCTTATAGCAGATGAAAATACTCTAGAGGCGGGAAGTCGCCAATGGGTATCGTCACAACTTGAACCAGGAAATTACAACTATGAATTAATTGCAGTCTCTTTGACCGATGTGCAGAGCGAAAAATCACAAGCTAGAAAATTTAATATTGAATGAGGATATTTTTAATAATAGTGCTGTTTAGCATAGGGGTGGACTGTTTCGCGCAGAAACTGCCCGTGCCGCAAGGTCTTACAGCAAAAGTTGTCAACCATGAAAACTCCAGGGCAGTGGTGCTTACCTGGAATAAAAGTACTTGGCACGGGGGCGAGTTGGGGTATAATCTATTGGTTAAATTTCCTGACAATAACTACTTTTTACTTTATCAAGATGCGGGCGTAATTTATGATACCACCTATACTTTTGAAGTTGCCGATAGCCAGTCTTCCCATTGGCAATTTGCTGTAATGGCCGTTGAAAACTTCCCTGAAGTAATCAGAAGTACACAGAGCGAGCCAGTCGATGTTATACTCCCGTCACTTTCTCTGCCAAACATTGAAATATCAAGTTTAAAATATGAAAATGGAGTGGTTACACTCGTTTGGGATTACTCTATTTCCATAAGTGATTTGAAAGGCTATAACATATATGTTAATGATGACCTGATTGATACTGTAGATAAAAAGGGACAGATGGCCTGGACAGATAAATTTCAAGGGAAGGGCAAGTACATCTTTCAAATATCAGCGGTATCTAACTCTGGGGTTGAAAGTAGCAAATCACAAAAGAAGTTATTAAAAATTGAATAAGAGGCTGAAATGAAGAAACATTTACTAATATTCTTTTCATTACTACTAAGCTTGGGAGTTCATGCTGATCCTACCGATAAAGACAAAGAGTCGAAGGAAACATCTTCAAAAGATGAAGTGGCAGCAACTACTACTTATAATAAGGCATATAGCCCCCCTCTCAGCAGAAGATTCGATGATATTGATTCAGCTCCTTTAAATACGGAAGCTCCCGATCGGCTTATTGCAGATAATTTTGATGCCCCGTTACCTGATACACTGGAATATTACAAGAAGCGTGCTCTTGAGCTGGATGAATTTATTAGCTCAAATGACAAATTCGTAGATATTCTCGATGAAAAGACTTTGATTGATATGCCTGTCGGCCTTAAAAAGGATGTTGGTGGGCTGAGGTATAGCATATCTTTGGATAGCATTGTTATGACTCCACAAGGAGCCTATCTAATTGCCTATATGGTTTTTGAAGAACCATCCAGTGGCAAGAAACTGGCATTCAGAGGTACAAACATAAAACTGACAAAAAATGGTGGACTTACGGGTAATGCCAGACTTGAACTTATTGGAAATCAATCTATTAATCTATTTGGGGAGAAATCCCTGATCACCCTTAGGGGGGATGGATCAACTTATGTTGATTTCGATTGTAATGGATTTAAAATGATGGGAGTGGGTGCCGACATCCTGTTCTCAAGGGATCTGTTCATACCTGAGAACCCTGATGGCTCGCGAGGTGCAGGAAGATTGAAGACTAGCTTTACCACTACATTAAGCAATTGGAATGATCTTATTGTAGAGGTTAATATGCCTGTATTTCAAGTTAAAGATCTTGAGGGTGTCGGGTTTAGGGTGAAAACTGCTGTATTTGATTTTTCTGATTACCGTAACGCACCAGCGGTAAAGTTTCCTGAAGATTATCAGTCACCGGCATTAATAGCTGGCGTGCCCAATCTGTGGAGAGGCTTTTACCTGAGAGAATTGTCGATATCACTTCCGAAGCAATTTAAATCCAAGGGAAGCTCCGAAAGGAAGAAATTCGGTGCCTATGATGTCCTCATCGATAATATGGGTTTCACGGGTAGCCTTGTTGCCTCAAATATTATACAGAAACAGAATGGTGACATGAACGGGTGGACCTATTCTCTTGATAAAATAGCTATTGATATAGAAGCTAACCGATTAACCTCCGGTAGTTTTAGTGGTGATATTATAATTCCAGTAAGTAAAGAAGACAAAGCTTTTCAATATTCCGCAATTATTAATACCGGCAATGAATATATCTTCAATGTTGAGTCTGCTGATAGTATTGAGTTCGCGATGTTCAAAACCAGTAAAGTAGAGATATTCCCATCATCTTATCTCGAAATAAAAGTAAAGGATGGAGAATTTCGGCCTAAGGCTAATCTGCATGGCACAATGAATATTAAAGCTGAGTTGGGTAAAGGGAAAAAAGGAGTAGAGCTGGCAGATATCAGCTTTGAGAATTTAGAAATACAATCCGTAAAGCCATATATCAAGGTTGGGAATTTTTCTTTTGGCTCTGAAGCAGGACAACAGGCCATGGCCAATTTTCCCGTTAGTATTAACAATATCGGGATGAAGAACATTTCCGATACTGAAGTTGGGCTTGATTTTGATCTACTTTTAAACCTTACAGGCTCAGATGGTGGTGCTTTTGCTGCTGATGCAGGGCTGACCATAGTAGGAGAAATGCCCTCTGCTGACGAGCAAAAATGGGTGTATAAGGATATTGAGGTTCGCAAAATTGCCATTGATATAGATGGAGGAGCGTTTAAATTCAAGGGGAGCCTGACATTTTATAAGAATGACGTAGTTTATGGAGAAGGCTTTAACGGACAAGTAGATGCAGAGTTTAAGCCGGGAATAAAAGTTAAGGCGACAGCTATATTTGGCAATGTAGACGGTTACAGGTATTGGTATGCAGATGCATTGGCTTCATTTCCGGGAGGTGTTCCTATTTTTACTGGTGTAGGTGTATATGGTTTTGGAGGAGGAGCTTATTACCGAATGGCAATGGATACCGAGGGAGCTGGTAGTGATTTAGGAAGGACCGTTTCAGGAATTGTCTATGTACCCAAAGAGAATGCGGGACTGGGTTTAAAAGCAACAATAGAAATTGGGTCTCATCCTAAACCTGAAGCTTTTAATGGCGACGCTACATTTGAAGTAGCCTTCTTTAAAGGTGGTGGAATCAGATATATTTCGTTTAAAGGAAATGGATACATGGCCACCCCTCCTGCCGATGGTGCGTTAGCGAAGCTTAAGGAAAAAACACAGAAGTTGGCTGCTGCAGTGGCAAAAGCGGAAAAAGCCGTTGCGAGTACAGGGGCTGGGGTATTACTTGCTTCAAACCCGGAAAATGATCAGACGACAACACAGATATATGGTCAGATCGGTGATGCTGCGGGTAAAAAGGGTCAGATTTCGGCACATGTCTTTATAAGTTACGATTTTGAAAACAGAGTGCTTCATGGAAATTTTGAAGCTTACATGAATGTTGCAGGAGGGCTAATTAAAGGTGTTGGTGACGGGGGGCGTGCCGGATGGGCAGTTCTGCATTTTGCGCCTGACGAATGGTATGTGTATGTAGGTACGCCTGACGATCGGATAGGCTTGTCCATGGGAGTGGGACCTATCAGAGCAGAAGCAACCAGTTACTTTATGGTAGGAACAAGTATACCTGGTAGCCCGCCACCACCACAGAATGTTTCTGATATTCTCGGAGGAGAGGATCTTGACTACATGCGTGATCTTAATGCGTTGGGTAATGGTGCCGGGTTTGCTTTTGGAGCCTCCTTTGGCGTTGATACCGGAGATATGACATTCCTGATGTTCTATGCAAGGTTAGCAGCAGGAGCTGGGTTTGATATTATGCTAAAGGATTACGGGAATGCCAGTTGTGTGGGAAGGAGTGGGCCAATCGGAATTAATGGATGGTATGCCAATGGTCAAGCCTATGCCTATTTTGAAGGTAAGGTAGGTATTAAGGTTAAAGTTTTTGGCAAGCGGAAGAAAATAGATATTCTGAGTCTTGGAGCTGCGGCTGTATTGCAGGCTAAACTACCGAACCCATTCTGGATGAAAGGTGTTGTAGGCGGCTACTTCAGCGTTTTAGGAGGCTTGGTTAAAGGTAATTGCAAATTTGAGGTAACTCTGGGTGAAGAATGTGAGCTGGTAGGTGTTGGAAGTGCTGTTGAGGGCATAAAGGTAATTGCAGAAGTTACCCCGAATGAAGGCGAAAAGGAAGTGAGTGTATTTAACACGCCTCAGGCTGTATTTAATATGCCGGTAGATGAGGTTTTTGAAATGATAGATTTGGATGGAAAAAAGAAATCTTTCAGAATAAAACTTGATGAATTCAAATTGGTATCTGGGGGTTATGAAGTACCAGGAGAGACAGAGTGGAATGATCATCACGATGTAATGGCTTTTAATTCCTTTGATATTTTCCCTTCTGAAAAGGAAATGAAGGTTATTGTTCAGGTAAGTTTTGAAGAAAAGGTATCCGGCTCATGGACGCCAGTGATTGTGGATGGTAAAAAATATACAGAGCGAATGGAGGCCATGTTTACATCAGGGGAAGCGCCGGATTACATACCATTGGAGAATGTTAAGTACAGTTATCCTGTTGTCAATCAGCTCAATTTTTACAAAGATGAGTATAACAAAGGATATATAAAGCTCAAAAAAGGACAGCCGGATTTATTTAAGGTAGATGATGAGTGGGTGCAAAAGGGGAGGTTTACCACTTCTGGCGGAAGCCCATTATTTTTTAATTACACTTATACCAATAGTAGCAGAGAGGTAAATTTTAACCTGCCGAGTAACCTAAAAAATGATCAGATATATGCTTTTGAGCTTGTTAATTTGCCGGCAAAGGAGGCGGCTGAGATAGACAGGAATATTAGTGATGTGTCAAATAACTTCGATTCTGGCGATCAAGAAATTGATATGGAAATGACCACGAAGGAGGCTGAAGGAGTTATTGCAGAACTACAGGAGAAAGCTATATTTACCTCTTATTTTAGATCAAGTTCATTTAGCACTTTAGAAAACAAACTTTCTTCAGGTAGCCTCATTAAAGCTTATTCATGGGGTATTTTACCCGGAATCGATGAGTTAAAGGCGCGATACCTTTTGTCTGAGGCATTTGATAAATATGAGATAAACAATGAGGAAGAAAATTTAATTGTTCTTGAGGCCAGTATGAATAATAATAATTGGTACGTTAGCCTTGTTAAGCCTCTCGTTTATGATGATTACCCGATCCAAGGCAAGCTTAAACTACCCGATGAAAGAGTAGCTTCTTATTTGGGAGTACCCCCTTCAAGAGCTGTATATATAATACAAGAAACAGATAATCTGGAGCTGGATATAGAAGGAGAGCAACCGGACTTATCTAGTATTCCTATTAGAGTTCTTTATAACCTGGCTTATGAAATGAATAAGGATTACATGTATTTACTTAATCAGGTGGCCAATGAGTCCATTAATGTAAGTACTCCTCGGATGAATTATTTTTTGCTTACTCCATTTCCTGTTCTTCGCCGAGATCATTATAGTGTTAGAATGCAGTATTATCTACCTGGTATTAGGGAGAAAGGATCCGGAAAAACTATTATTATAGATTATACCTATTGAATTAATCATTAAATGAATAAGTTAATTATTGTAATCTCACTCTTTATGTGCATTTACTCCCAAGGAGTTGGACAGGGTGTTGAGAAAGATAGTATCATTGTCCGGGCAAAAGTCTATGAAGATTCAATTGCCCTACGTTGGGCCCCTACTAATCATATATTATGGCAGCAACTCAATCAATATGGTTATACTATTGAACGATTTACGATCATAAGGGACTCTATAGTTTTAAATGATAAGCCCAAATTTGTTATAAGTACTGATATTCGGCCATATCCGGCTAATACATGGCTCAAAATTATTGATGAAAATGATTACGCGGCTATTGCAGCACAGGCAATTTACGGGGAGTCCTTTGAAGTATCTACTGGGGATGGAGCAGACATCGCTTCAATAGTGAATCAAGTTCAGGAGCAAGAGATGCGCTTTGCATATGGATTGCTAGCTGCTGATATGTCATACGAAGTTGCAAAAATGGAAGGGTTAGCTTTTGTTGATACAGCAGTGGTTAACTCAGAGAAATATTTATATAGAGTTTACGCAAATCTTCCTGATACAACAGTCAAAACTTATGGTTACGTTTTCAGTGGGGCAAGTGATAATACAACTCTGCCTGT
>NZ_SMLW01000034.1 GCF_009711405.1 Fulvivirga kasyanovii
TAATTCTTCAAGAGTATTACGATCACCTCAATGCATATGACAATCAGAACTATATTGAAGTGACAGTATCAGATGTCAACTGTGGCCGGCGAAGTAATATTAGGACAAAATATTTAGATGAAACGCACTATGTTAGACTGGCTAGTGACATATGCAAGAAAATATCTATTGGTGACAAAGTGAAGCTGTTAAAAGGCAAATCTGGCAGGCTCTATTGGTACTATAAACCTACAAACAGAATATTTTGGTTGATACCAATGTGCCTTATATTGGCAGGGTTTATATTGTATTGGGG
>NZ_SMLW01000412.1 GCF_009711405.1 Fulvivirga kasyanovii
CCCAATAAAGTGAAATATAAACCTTAAAAGGCATCCTTGAGCCTAACACGGACATGGATAGTAAAAGCTCAAAGCCGATTCCCAAACAACCATATTGAAATAAAACGTACACCCCATGAAACACCTGTTTAGTATTATATGTTTAATGAGCCTTATAATTTCATGTACCAAAGAGGAGAAGGCCAAAGAGGAGTCTCTCCCGTATCCGGAAACAGCAAAAGTAGACACGGTAGATGTTTATTTTGGTACGGAAGTGCCAGACCCCTACCGTTGGCTGGAAGATGACAGATCCGAGCAAACAGCCCAATGGGTTAAAGCTCAAAATGATGTGACTTTCTCTTACCTTAATGACATTCCTTTTAAGGATAAGGTGAAGCAGCGCCTGGAAGAGCTTTTTAACTATGAAAGGTTATACGCACCTAACAAGCATGGCGAGTACTACTATTTCTATAAAAATGATGGACTCCAAAACCAAAGTGTCTTATACAGAAAAAAAGGAATGGATGGGGAGCCTGAAGTTTTCATAGACCCTAATACTTTTAAGGAAGATGGCACTATCTCCCTGGCGGGCACAAGTTTTTCAAAAGATGGGTCTTTATTTGGTTATTTAATTTCCGAAGGAGGCTCTGACTGGAGAAAGGGAATAGTTATCAATACAGAGACCAAAGAGCAGGTAGGAGATACCTTGAGAGACATAAAATTCAGTGGCCTGGCCTGGAAAGGCAATGAAGGTTTTTACTATAGCAGTTATGATAAGCCCAAATCGGGCTCTGTGCTCTCCGGTAAAACACAGCACCACAAGTTGTATTATCATAAGCTGGGGACACCTCAGAGTGAAGATAAGATGATATTTGGTGGTGAAGAGCAGCCCAGAAGGTATATTGGTTCTTACCTTACGGAAGATGAGCGGTTTCTTGTGATTACAGCAGCCCAAAGTACCAGCGGGAATGAGTTGTATATCAAAGACCTTTCTGACCCTGAATCGAAGATTGTTACTATCATTGATAATTTTGATAATGACCATTATGTTTTGGCTAATGAGGGTCCGCGCCTTTTAATCCATACTAACCTTGGTGCCCCAAATAACAGGCTGGTTGAAACCGATATTTCAAACCCGGCTCCGGTGAGCTGGAAAGATGTGATACCGGAAACTGAAAACGTGCTTTCGACTTCTACCGCAGGAGGTAAAATATTTGCTGATTACATGGTGGATGCCAAAACGGAGGTGAAACAATATGATATGTCAGGCAAGCTTGAGCGTAATGTGGAGCTTCCGGGTATAGGAACCGCCTGGGGGTTTGGAGGTAAAAAGGATGAAAGCGAATTATACTACACATTTACATCATTCACTTATCCTTCAACCATTTTCAAATACGATATTGCCACAGGGAAATCTACTCTGTATGAACAACCGAAAGTGGATTTTAACCCGGATGACTATGAAACTAAGCAGGTTTTTTATGAAAGTAAAGACGGAACAAAGGTTCCTATGTTCATTGTGTATAAAAAAGGCATAGAATTAAATGGTAAGAACCCTACCTATCTGTATTCATACGGAGGTTTCAACGTGAGTCTGCAGCCTAGTTTTAGTACATCGCGTATAGTATGGCTGGAAAATGGAGGTATATATGCCCAGCCTAATATAAGAGGAGGGGGTGAATACGGTGAAAAATGGCATAAAGCAGGAACCAAAATGCAGAAACAGAACGTGTTTGACGATTTTATTGCTGCAGGAGAGTATCTCATCAAAAACAAATATACTTCCAATGACTACCTGGCTATAGCCGGAGGCTCAAACGGAGGACTTTTGGTTGGCGCTACCATGACCCAGCGTCCTGACCTAGCTAAGGTTGCATTTCCGGCAGTTGGGGTAATGGATATGCTCAGGTACAACAAATTTACTGCGGGTGCAGGTTGGGCCTCTGATTATGGTACTGCTGAAGACTCCAAAGAAATGTTTGAATATCTGCATGGGTACAGTCCTGTGCACAATGTGAAGGAAGGCGTAGAATACCCTGCTACCATGGTAACTACAGCAGACCATGACGACAGGGTGGTGCCTGCTCACTCCTTTAAGTTTATTGCCAATTTGCAGCAAAAACATGAAGGTGACAACCCGGTACTTATAAGGATTGAAACAGATGCCGGGCATGGAGCAGGAACTCCGATTTCTAAAACGATTGAACAGCAGGCTGATATTTATTCTTTTGCCTGGTATAATATGGGAGTGATCCCGCCTTTGGCAAAGTCCGCACAATAGATATATTTGGGGACTGAATATTTCAGTCCCCGTTTTAACTCTTATAAAATGATAATCCGAGAAGGAAAGAAAGAAGATCTGCCAAGAGCACTGGAGCTTATTAAAGAGCTTGCTGCCTATGAAAATGCCCCCGATGAGGTAACTAACACTGTGGAACAGATGGAGAAGGATGGCTTTGGAGACCATCCCATCTATGGAATGTTCGTTGCTGAAAACGAAGATCAGGTTATTGTTGGTATTGCTATCTACTATTACAGGTACTCTACCTGGAAGGGTAAGAGAATTTACCTGGAAGACATAGTGGTTACAGAAAGTGAACGTGGCAAAGGTACAGGCAAACTGTTGTTTGACCGGGTGATTCAACAAGGTAAGGAAAGTGACTGCTCAGGTATGGTATGGCAGGTGCTGGATTGGAATGAGCCGGCTATCAATTTTTACAAGAAATACTATAACGCCACTCTTGATGGAGAATGGATAAACTGCAGCATCAGCGTATAGCTATACTAAACTAATACTCCGAACTCAAAAGGAATGTCGACCATTTCTTCCAGTTCGTGCCCCATATCTTCCATGTCCTCATCATGCTGGTAATATTTCCATTTAACGACCACATCGTTGCCAAAAATGTAAAATTTATTCAGCTCAAAAAGGATATCGATGAGCATTTTGGAAGAAGAAGTGTTAAGATAGTCTATCTCAAGCTCAAGGACTGTTTTTTTGCTGGGTTCCTGAAAATAATTTCTTAGCCAACCAATTATTGCTTGATGAAAAGGCATAGTATCTTCCATGAAAGACCTTCCCTCGATCAGCAATCGACCGGTATCACCATCGAAGTGTATCTTTGGTGAATCCTCAGTTCGTTCAAAATATAGAGCTTTCATAACCTTAAATATATAATTCTTACCTGAATGCCAAGCTATGACGTAAGCTAAAGTAGCATATTTAAAGATAATATGCTTGAAAACTCTTTATTTTAACTATCATTGTTGTTTGGTTCGGAGCGAAGATGTAAGATTATACCTCTTCCAGTAGTGTCCTGAATGCTACATGTTTGTCTTTGTACCGGTTGCGATGCTCTTCGACAAGCTTTGGGGCATGATTATTGAGATATTCAACCACTTTGTCGACTGTTTGAGCAAAATATTGTATGGAGTAAGAAACACTTTGTTCTTCTTCTTGGCTTAATACTTTAAATATCTTGTATTCAATAAACATACCCGTGTCCATTACAGCAGGAATGTGCTTGCTTTTCATCCAGCCAAGCCATTCTTCTTCTGCGTCTATGTCGATGCCGACTGTTACATTATATAAAACCATTGATGTCTTTTTTCGTGTACAATATTTGCTAAAGCGTGTTCCGGTCACTCAGTTAGATCGGACTTGACTTTTATAGTAGCAAAATTATCATTATTTTCATAAATCATGATCTTTCAAATTGATAAAACCAGATGGAGATTAAGGGCTTCGATACTTTTGATGATATGTTCGGTAGTATGGGCTTGCCATAGATCTGGTAATGAGAGCACTGGCCCCAAACCTACTGAGGAGCCGGTGGTACAGGCTGTGGATTTCGATCTTAAAAAAATCAAAGAGCGAGGTACTCTAATAGCCATCGTTGACAACAGCTCTACAGGCTATTTTTTATATAAGGGGCAGCCTATGGGGTATGAGTATGACTTATTGGCACTTTTTGCAGAAAAGATCGGGGTAACACTTGAAATAAAATCTACAGCTAGTATTGATAAGGCGTTTGAAATGCTGAATGCGGGGGAGGGAGATGTAATCGCATACTCGCTGACCGTAACCAAGGCCAGAAAAAAAATTGTTGCCTTTACAGAGAGTCACTATACGGCACGACAGGTGCTGGTGCAAAGAAAGCCCAAAGGGTGGCGAAAAATGACCCGTGAGCAACTTGATAAAACACTGATCAGAAACCAGGTTGATCTTATTGGCGAGGAGGTACACGTAAGAAAAAGCTCCTCGTATGAAGAAAGGCTTCATAACCTGTCGCAGGAGATAGGAGGGGACATCATTATTATCGAAGATCAGGACAGTGCAGAAACTGAGGAGTTGATCAGGCGGGTGGCTCAGGGTAATATAAAATACACTGTGGCAGATGAGACAGTGGCTTTTGTGAACGCAGCGTACTATCCTCAGATTGATGTGAAGACTCCCATAAGCTTTCCACAGCAAATAGCCTGGGCCGTTCGGAAAAATGCGCCGGAGCTGCTTGCTGAAATGAACAGTTGGATGAAGCAACTGAAAAAGCAGGCAACTTTTAATGTGATCTATAACAAATATTTCAAGAGTCCACGAGCCTCTCTGAGAAGGGCAAAAAGTGATTTTTCATCTATTGGAGGCGAAAAGATCAGCGTATATGATGACCTGATCAAAGAGGCGGCCGATAGTCTTGGCTGGGACTGGCGATTACTGGCTTCTCAAATTTACCAGGAATCACATTTTAATCCCGAAGCGCAATCATGGGCCGGGGCTGTTGGGTTGATGCAATTGGTGCCTGAAACAGGATACAGGTTTGGGGCGGAAAACCTCTATGACCCCCGGCAGAGTATTATGGCAGGAGTGAATTACCTGCGCTTTTTGGATAAATTATGGGCAAAAACTATTGAAGACAAAGATGAACGGATAAAGTTTGTTCTGGCCAGCTATAATGTGGGGTTAGGACATGTTGTAGACGCACGTGAACTGGCTAAAAAGCATGACAAAGACCCTCAGAAGTGGGAAGGCAATGTTGAATATTACCTGCTGATGAAGTCCAAACCTGATTTTTTCCGGGATCCGGTAGTGGAGTCAGGCTATTGCAGGGGTGAAGAGCCGGTAAATTATGTTCGTGAAATTTTAAGCAGGTATGATCAGTATAAACAACTAATTTCTAGCTGAGATATCACGAAAATTTTTATATTTAGGATAAGCAATTCATCAAATAAAAATATATGGCTAAGTCGAAGATGGATGACCTCTATACTGAGTATACCCAGGTTCGTTTTCTGGATATTAATAAAGAGCAGTTTATCTATATTGCCCATCTGCTACCCTCTTGCCTGATAGTGATGAGCGATGGCCTGTTGGACCGGGAAGAGTGGGTTACATTAAAAAGGCTGTCGAAAATACTGGGTGATGAATTTGCTACGGAAGACCTTGGTCTTGAAGAAAAAGAGGAGAATCTCATGCTGATATACAAGGCAGAGATACGATACTTGCTGAAAAGCAGGGAACAGTGGGAAGCAAAGTTTATTGCGGCTTTGCGCGACTACCTGGCCAATAACAAAGCTTCCAAAGAATTTTTAAATGAAACCATGGAGCTATTCGCTTCTCAGGAACATGATCATGACAAAGCGGAGTACCGCACTTATAAAAGGCTAAAAGAAGAACTAAACCTTTAGCTTTTCTGCAATACTTTTAAAATCCAGTTTTTCCCACTTCTTTTCAATATTCGGGGTTTTCATCACTTCATCCATTATTTCTTTTTGCCGTTTACCTATTTCCATAGCTTCGGAGTATCGGATGTTTTCATTAAATGTGACCATAGAGTAAAGCGGTATCCATTGCTCAGGGTAGAGGTCGTGCAGTTTAGCCTCAATTTTTTTCCTTAGTAAAAACTCTTTGTCAGCCACCAGGTCCCGCATTTCTATAAAGTTTTGTAGAGCAAGATCAGAAATGGCATCGGCATCCGGCTTCCTTGAATCGTTGAACTTTTTAAGTACCACGTCCCAGTCATCATGATGCTGATCCAGTAAAGCATTAAGGATGCGACAGTCTTCAAAGCCGCTGTTCATGCCCTGGCCATAAAATGGCACTATGGCATGAGAGGCATCACCTATAATAAGCGTCCTCTTTTTTACCCAAGGGTGACATTTTACCGTCACCAGTGATGATGTAGGATTGGTTTGGAAGTCATCGGTGAGCGTTGGCATCAACTCATAAGCATCGGGAAATACCTTTTTGAAAAATTCTTCCACGTCACTTCTGGTTTGCAAAGTATCAAATGAAGGCTGCCCGTTGAAGGGAAAAAATAAAGTGCAGGTAAAGCTTCCATCCAGGTTAGGAAGTGCTATAAGCATATAATTGCCCCTTGGCCAGATGTGCAAAGCATTTTTCTCAATCTTGAAACCATTGTTAGCTGCAGGGGGAATGCTTAACTCTTTGTACCCATGCTCAATGTAGTACTGAGAATAGTTAAAACGGTCGGTACGCTGCATCAACCTTCTTACCACCGAAAATGCTCCGTCTGATCCTATAATGACATCGGCATTTTTTTCGATTCTCTTTCCGTTTACATCAAAGAAGAGAAGGTTCTTGTCAAAGTTTATCCCTAAACATGAATGATTGAAGTGTATATTGACCCCTAGCTTTTCTGCTTCATTCATCAGAAGCTCATTGAGGCCACCACGTGAAATGGAATTAATAGCCTGGCCTAGCCTGCCATAGGGCTGAAAAGTAAGGTAGCCCTTGTTGTCGTGCATCATTCTGCCGCGCATAGGGATCACCATCTTTTTTGCAGCTTCGCCGAGTCCAACTTCTTCCAGGGGCAGAAGCCCTCTGTTGCTCAGCGCCAGGTTGATAGAACGGCCCCCTTCAGCACCTCCTTTGCGCATATCTTCGCGGCGCTCATATATGTCTACTTTATAACCTCTTTTAGCCAGGTAAATAGCCATCAAAGACCCGACAAGGCCTGCACCTACAAGGGAAATCTTTTCTACATTTTGCATGTTTAAAATATTACTTTTTTCAAGATGTCGTAAAAGTTAAATACATCTTCAAATGTGTTATACAAAGGTACAGGAGCTACACGGATAACATTGGGTTCTCTCCAGTCTGCCACTACTCCTGATCTGGTAAGGTGCTCAAAAATAGCTTTCCCGTTTGAGTTGACCAGCAGTGATAACTGGCAGCCCCTTGAGTTGGTGTCAGATGGTGTAATAATCTCAAGCAGGTTTTCATTTTCCAGTTCTTTAAGCAATGACTCAAGATACCCTGTCAGTTTCAGACTTTTTTTACGTAGCGCTTCCATGCCGGCTTCATTGTATATTTCAAGGGCAGCGAGATGGGCAGCGCTGCTAAGCACGTTTACATTGCTCACCTGCCAGCCGTCGGCTCCCTCCATGGGCTTAAAGCCCTTTTCCATTCTAAACCTTTCCTCTTCATTATGGCCCCACCAGCCTGCAAACCGGGGTATGTCCGGATTGTTGCCATGTTTTTCATGTACAAAAATACCACTAACACCACCGGGTCCTGAATTGAGGTATTTATAGCTGCACCATGCAGCAAAATCCACCTGATGCTCATGCAGTTCGAGAGGTACATTGCCTACAGCATGAGCGAGGTCAAAACCCACAAGAGCACCAGCCTTGTGACCTGCTTCGGTAATTGTTTTGATATCGAAGAACTGCCCGGTGTAATACTGTACACCGCTAAGCATAACCAGCGCCAGGCTGTCTTTATGCTCTTCAATTTTCTTTACTATGTCTTCTGTTCTCAGCGTGTGCTCACCCTCTTTTGGTGCTATCTCAACAAGCGCTTCATGATAAGGCAAGTTGTGGAATTTTATCTGGCTCTCCACTGCATATTGGTCAGAGGGGAAGGCTCCTGCTTCTATCAAAATTTTATATCTGCTACTTGTAGGCCGATAGAATGAAACCATCATCATGTGGAGGTTTGTAGTCAGGCTGTTCATGGAAACCACTTCTGATGGCAGGGCTCCTACTATTTTAGCCAAGGCCTCTTTGCTAAACTTATGATAATAAAACCATGGACGCTTTTGAGAGTGAAAATGTCCGTCGACACCTAATGTAGCCCAGCCATCAAGCTCTTCTTCTATATATGTTTTTGTGTTTTTAGGTTGTAGCCCCAGGGAGTTGCCCGTGAAGTAAATGACTTCTTTCCCATTGAGCTTTGGAATATGAAACCTGTTACGGAATGCTTTAAGTGGATCTTCGTTGTCTGATTGTTGTGCGTATGCCAGCGTATTTTTATTACCCATTTGAAAAATTTGAATCTTTTGCGTCAATATTAGGCAAAAATTTTCATCTGTTCACTGCGTATAATGCCTTCATGTTTTAGCAGCCATTCCTTTTTGTCCAATCCCCCGCCAAAGCCTACGAGGCTTCCATCCTTGCCGATCACCCGGTGGCAGGGCACTATGATTGGGATTTTATTTTTGCCATTCGCAGTGCCAGCGGCTCTGATGCATTTGAGGTCTCCGAGGCGTATGGCCAGCTCACTGTATGAGATAGTTTTGCCATAAGGGATTTTCAACAATTCAGACCATACCCTGTTTTGGAAATCAGTTCCGGTCAGCTTTATCGGGATTGTGAACTGCTTTAAGTCACCCTGGAAATAAGATTCCAATTCACTGATACACTGTTGGATCAGCATATTTTCAGTGGTTCCGCTTTTTGTTTCCCGGGTAAAGCAAGCCTCTATGATGGCATCGTCATCTGCTGAAATCTTAATTCCTCCAACTGGAGATTGATAAACCACCGACTCCATTAAACAAAGCGTTCGTCCACCTCCATCACATGTCCGCAGTTGTCGCAGGTGCGTAGTTCTGTGGAACTGTAAAACTCCTTAAAGCGTGAGAGAAAATCTTTCTCAATGTTTTTTAGAGGGAAGTATGTTTCGTGCAGTTTATGATTACAGTTATCACAAAACCACATTAGCCCGTCGGTATGCTGCTCTTCCCTTACCCGCTCTATGACCAGCCCTACTGAGTTGGCAGGTCTTATAGGGGAGTGGGGGACTTTTGCCGGGTGCAAATAGATATCCCCTGCTTTTATGGCTACTTCTACCGCTTTACCATCTTCTTGTATCTTAACTGTAATATCTCCTTCGAGTTGGTAGAAGAGTTCTTCAGTTTCATTGTAGTGGTAATCTTTCCTGGCGTTTGGGCCGCCTACTATCATCACTATAAAGTCACCGGCTTCTACATAAAGGTTTTTATTCCCGATGGGAGGCTTCAAAATGTCGCGATTATCATCGATCCACTTTTGAAGGTTGAAGGGTCTTTTT
>NZ_SMLW01000328.1 GCF_009711405.1 Fulvivirga kasyanovii
ACTCCCCGGCAATAATCTTACACAACTAAGGACTACCCTCTTAATGCACAGGTATCGCAAAGATTAAGCTCGTAACTTTCTTCTACGGAGAAAGCTGAAAATCCTTCAAAGAGTAAGCGCCAAAAAACCAACCGATTTTACTTATGAAAAATTTAGTTCTCATTTTGATGTTTCTGGGCGTCAGTGTGTACACGTCGGCTCAGACTTGCAGCACATGTGCCGATCCTAACAACGACATCACCAGAAGCGGCTCTACCATGACGGCCCGCAGCGCTCAGGCTTACTACTGGGAAGTTTGCAGTGGCCCGGCCACCATCTCAGGCTCTAGCACCTCCCGGTCCATTACGCTGAACCTGCCCTCGTGTACTTCCTCTACCAGCAAAGTCCGGCTGGTGCGGTTTGTTAATGGCAATTGTATCGAGTCTTGTGAAGTGGTTAAAACGGCCAGCCCGTCCTGTCCTCCTTCCAGTGCCTTGTATGTGGGCAATGAAGGCGGCGGCGGCCTGTGCACTACCGGCTATGCGTCCCTATCCAGCGCCTATGCCAACTGTATCGCCTATATAGACTGGACATGGGCCCTCGGCGGCTACACGGGCTCTGCGGGAAGAACTACCTCCAACCATTGGGTACCCATCTATTATCCTTCCGGAAACTGGAACAACTACTACCTGGTGGTATATGCTAAGGTGACGCTGGTCAATGGCACCGTTTGCAATCTCAGCAAAAGCCTGCTGTTGAATTGTGGAAGTGGCCCTACTCCCATTCAGCAAATGGAACCGGACCAATCGTCCATGTACCCTAACCCTATTAAGCCTCAGGGAACCTTAACTTTGAATGATTTGGATGGTATCAGCAATAAAGCTGAGATATTTGATATGAATGGCACGCCCCGGGGAACCTACGACGTCGTAGAGAAGTCTATCAACATTGGCGACTTAGAGCCCGGCCACTATTTTATTCTGTACAGGAATGATAAAGGCGTTCATAAAAAGCATTTCATTGTTGAGTAAACTTCAATTGAGTCAGGAAGCCGGGCTATTACAGTCCGGCTTCTCTTTATTTATCGGCAATACAATTCCTGACCTTCTCTAACAGCTCGTTCATTTGAAATGGCTTGGCTATGTAGTCGTCTGCCCCTGCGGTCTCAGCTATGGTCTGGATGTCGCGGTTGGCGGAGAATATGATCACAGGTATGGCCCTGGTTGTGGCCTGGGATTTGAGTTGGGTGCAGATCTCCCGGCCATCCATGCCCGACATCCACAGGTCAAGCAGAATAAGGTCCGGCAGATTATCTCCAAGCTCCAGTACAGAGTTACCGTTGGCTGTAGTTTCCACCTGATAGCCGCCAATCTCTACCAGCATGATTTCTAATACATCAAGAATACTCGGGTCGTCATCTGCTACCAATATTCTCTTCTTCTCTTCCGACATGGTTTAATTTATCCTTCTATTTAACATAATATTTTAGGTCCCGGAAACAGGTAAGGTAAAGTAAAACTTCGAACCTTCTCCTTTTTTACTCTCTACCCACACTTTACCTCCGTGTCTTTTCACGATTTCGGCCGAAATGTACAGCCCCAACCCCAGGCCGGGATAGGTTTCATACCCTGTACCTTCAACCCTGTAAAACCGGTCAAACACTTTTTCCTTTTCATCTTCTTCCAGACCTAGTCCAAAATCTTCAACACTAAGCACCAGCATCTTGTTTTCATTTTCTACTGCACTACGAATAATTACTCTATCCGCACCGGGCGAGTATTTGATAGCATTAGTCAGGAAGTTGACCAGCACCTGTCCTATCCTCTCGCGGTCACCGGTGATGGTGATGTTTTCGCTCAGCTCCTCTTCTACCCTGTGCTTTTTAGAAGTCCGCTGCACTTCTTCAGCCACCTCACTGATCAAATCATTGATTTTGAAGGCTTCTTTCCTGAATTTCAGCCTGCCCTGTTCTATTTTAGTCACATCAAGCAGGTCGGAGATCAGGCCTGTCAGTTTATTGAGCTGTGCATCCATTTTGCCGAGCATTTCGGCAGATTGCAGGTCACTGGCATCTTCAAAACGCTTTTGCAGCACCTGGGTATAAGCTTTAATACTGGTTACGGGGGTTTTTAATTCGTGGCTGGCTATACCCAGAAAGTCGTCCTTTTGCTGTTCAAGAGCTTTAACTTTGCTTATGTCACGCGACACGGCCACCAAACGCTCCACCTTGCCTCCGGCTCCGTAAATTGGCGCCACGAGGGCATCCCACCAGGCAAACTGTCCGTCTTTGTTGGTACTATGCCCTATAAAATGGCCTGTTTTACCATTTTTGGCTTTTTCAATGGCGTTTAAGGCGTCGTTGTAAAACTCTCCCTTCAAAAACAAGAGCCATGATTTACCTCTTATTTCTTCAAAATCCTCAACTTCCAGCATCTCAAGACCTTTAGCATTTACAGATAAAAGGTTACCCTCAAGGTCCAGTGCCTTCACACAATCAGGACTGCTCTCGAGCATAGTGCGGTTAAACTCCTCACTACGCCGCAGGGCTTCTTCGGCCCGTTTCTGCCGGGTAATGTCCGTAAGCGAAATCAGAGCCAGCCGCACATCACCGTGGTCATCAAATATAGGTGTTCCCCGAACCAGCATCCATCCGTCTGTTTCTTTTTTGTCGTGGTAATAGCGGAAGATCATTTCACTGTTTTTTTCTCCCCTCAATATCCCGGCAGTAACAGATCGGTCGGCGGAGACATTCCTGCCTAATTCGTCTTCCACCCTAAAGCGGGTATTGAACTTCTTCCTTACCGTATCAATATGTTTATCGGTTAGCAGCTCCTGTATGGAGTCATATCCCAGATATTGCGCGCCCAGCTCATTGCCAAACAGTATTTTACCATTTTTATCAAACAGTACAATCCCGGAAGGAACATTGTCAAACGTGGTGTAGAGCAGGTCACGTGTATATTTTAATGATTCCTCAGCCTTTTTCTGTTCGTGAATATCGGTATTGGTGCCAAACCAAAGTTCTATTTCCCCATCGGCATCATATAAAGGCACTGCCCGGCCCAGGTGCCAGCGGTATTCGCCGTCATGCCTCCTGAGCCTGTACTCAATCTCGTATTCCCTGCCTGTTTTCAAAGATTCGTTCCACCGGTCCACAGTCCTTTGCAGGTCATCTTTATGATGAATGGGGCGCTCCTTCCAACCCCAGCCTTCAGTGTCGCTCATTTTACCGATATATTCGTACCATCGTTCGTTGTAGTATTGAATATTACCGTCTTTATCAGCAATAAAGGCCATTTGTGGCATGGCTTCTGCAAAAGTCTTGAAGCGTATCTGGCTAAGACGCAGGCTTTCTTCGGCCCTGCGCCGTACCGTAACATCGTGGCCGAGTACTACCACCCCGCGTACATTGCCATCGTTATCTTTATCAGCCACATACTCAACCTCAAGGTCTTTCCGTTCGCCGTTAAGGGTAAAGTTGGTTTCGAAAGAGCAATTTTCCCCACCAAAGGCCCTGTCCATATAAGGCTTTGACCTTTGATAGGTCTCCTGACCTACTATATCCGGAATAGCCGCTCCCTGTACTTTTTCCTTGGGCAGTCCGTACCACTTTTCATACATCTCATTCGCAAATAAATAGCGCTTGTCGGGGGTTATGTAGGCTATAAATGCCGGAATAGCATCGTTAACCAGGCGCATAAGATTTTCCCGGTGCGAAAGGGCTTCCTCCGTCTTTTTGCGCTCGGTAATGTCTGAAAAAAGCACGGCCACCTTTTTGCTGTCCTGCTCACCCAGCCGGAAAGCATAGATTTCGAACCAGCGGTCTTCTTTTTCATATTTTTCTATGAGACTTTTGGGTTCGCCAGTGCGTGCTATATCGCCATAGATCCTGAGCCATTTGTTATCCAGGTCAGGGATCAATTGGGAAATCCTTTTGCCCACCGGATTATGGGTAATGGCATGCTTTTCAAATGCGGGGTTTACCTCCAGGTATTTCAGGTCTACAGGCCGGTCGTTATCATCAAAAATAACTTCCAGCAAGCAGAAGGCCTGGTCCATGGAATTGAACAGCGTGCGGTATTTCATTTCACTTTCCTTGACCTTCATCCGGCTCACCACCTGCTCGGTTACATCCACGCCATGCACAAAAATACCCTCAATCTTTCCGTCACGGTTTCTGTAGGGCTGGTAAACAAAGTTCAGATAATACTGCTCCAGCTCTCCATTGCCGTTGCTATTGATTTTCACCGGGATCTCATTTCCCTTAAACTCTTCTCCTGTTGTATAAACCTTGTTGAGAATATCGAGGAATCCCTGGTCTTTAGCTTCAGGAATACAATCTTCCAGCCTTTGCCCTATTACATTTCTGTCCGTACCTACCAGTTGCATGTACTTTGGGTTGGCAAACTCAAAGATATGCTCGGGTCCGCGGAGCACCGCAATAAATGCAGGTGACTGCATGAGCAGATCAAAGGGAACATTTTGCATAAACTCCTGCTGGCTATTCTCCTGTGAAGTGTTATTGTCCGGCTTATGACCGTTATGTTTATTTGTTGATGTACCCAATCTTTTGTGGTTTGTGTTCCTTAATCCCTCGTGCCATAGAAAAGTTCAAAAACTAAGCATAAATGCTTGGAATTGCAGGCCGTCTGAAGAAAACTTTCTGAATATCAGCACATGCCGGTTTTTTAAATGCGTTTTCCTTACCTCTAATACCCAATACAGCCCTTGATCATCGATCAGTTTTCCTTTTTAGTAATACGGAAAAAATTTGATTACCTGAAATAAAGCAGGTGAAGCGCCATCTTATAAATACAGGATTTTAAGCTGAAATATGGAAGTCCAAAGCTGCTGAAAATCAGTTAAAAGATGATTCTGGAAGCCTCTTTATTGTTGCCCTGAACCTTATAAAAGAAGCTCATTAGTAATGCCTGTTTCTTCATGCCATAACAACAGTCTAAAAAGGCAAGTGTTAAAGAGTAATAGAAAGTAAGTTATATTTTTTTAGCTCTATTGTGCAGGTGGTGGCCCGGTATGCCAGGCGCGCATACCTCCGTCAAGGTCATAGATCTTTTTGAAACCCATTTCTTTAAGCTTTGAGGCCGCCTCAGCGCTTCGGTGTCCGGCAGCACAGTAGAGGGCCACCGGTTTGTTCTTATCCAGATGGCCTGCCCGGCTCACAAAGTCGTCAGCCCAGTAATCAATATTGACTGCCCCCGGGATCCGGTCAAGGTCAAACTCCTTTGGCGTACGTACATCCACAACCTGAAGCCCCTTCTGCTGCTCCAGCAGCTCATGGAACTCCACAATATTCACCAGCGTAATCACCTTCTCTCCGCCCTCTGAAGCTTTTTCCTCCTGACCTTTATCAGAACTGCAGGAAACAAACAGAGTAACCATTAACAAAACCGGAAGCAATACTCTCTTATTCATAACTAGTGGCCATTAGTACGGGAAATCAATGTAGAACATTTTTTCATACATCATGTAATGGAAACGCGTAGTTGATTGCTGTTTTACGGTTGATGCTCTGCCTACTTTGGGTACATAGTCGTGCAAGACCATCCAATAAACCCGTCATCCTGAAATTTTCCGTCTCGTACACCAAAATATAAGACAAACCTCATGGAAAATATTCAGGATCCCCCGGATCAATGCTCTGCCAGAACCTTTAACCGCTGAGAACACCCCTATAATCCCCTCAAGGGGATAGTTAGTGCGCTGGAAATGTTCAAAATCCCGATAGTCAAACCACCCCATTTTTACCGATTACTGTTCACTGTTCACCAAAACACCTCGCAGTTTCCCAGCCGATGTCTCTCGCAGGGCGGTAGCATCTA
>NZ_SMLW01000632.1 GCF_009711405.1 Fulvivirga kasyanovii
TTTTTATAACTCTCAAAAGTTAGGAGTTTTAAGCCAGACAGGCAAACTAAGTGGGAAGGGATTACTCTTTGGAAAAATATGAGAACAAGCCTAATTTCTTATGAGACACAACATTTTGAATACCTGCCTGACAGGCACCTGCTAATAGCACTGGCAGAAATAGCTGGCAAAAACCGGGGTTAAACAACATATAGTCCGGATTACTAATTTTATGGTAAGCTTCATGTCACAAACTCAATTTTCCATCTTTTACTCTACAGGCTTTAAGGATTCAAGCGGAATTTCTAGGGAGACCTTAAATTTTCACCTCTTTGCTGACAGGCAGTTGTTAATAGTAATCGGCAAAAGCAGTAGGCAAAGGTGTATAATATAACAATAAGCGCGGTTTACTGATTTTCAACAACAAGTTTCACATTACTTGCTTTACTTTCCAATCTATTTACTCCACAGGTTTTACGTTTGTTCCGCTTTAAGGGATGATATAAAATATACTGCTTCTTGTCTTGGACATATAGAAAAGCCACGCTGAGCTTTAAATCCGGACAAGTAGATTTAAAGGTGCGTGGCCTGAATATTATAGGATGTGAGACTTATGGTGTATGCTTATGAAATACTGATATTTCTTTTTTGCTGCACCCTTGCTTCTTCTTTTTTAGGTATGTGAATGGTAAGTATACCATCTTCGCAACGGGCTGATATTTCATCGCTGTTGACATACTCAGGAAGGAGAAAGGAACGGGTAAAATTCGTTACCTGATATTCCCTGCGTGTATAATTGCCTTCAACATTACCTGCTGGCTTTCTTTCGCCTGATATTGAAAGTATATCATTCTCCACTTCGAGTTTATAATCTTTCTTGCACATACCAGGCGAAATCAACTCCATGATAAATTCCTCGTTATTCTCTATAATATTTATCGAGGGGCTGCTTTGCCTTTTTCTTCTTATAGGAAAATCCTCAAAAAGATCTCTGTTGGTAAAATCATCCCAGAAACCTTCGTTCAAATCTTCCCTCTTCTTGCGTTTGTCTAAATCGTATAACATGATATTTTAGGGTTTGATTTATTTCAGATCTTGATTTACTTTCTGCTGTCAGTTTCTTCGGTTGGTGCCTTCTATATCTGCTTCTTTCAATTCGTTTTCTGAAGGTCTGTCCAATTCGGCCGAAGTTTCAATTATTTCATCCCTGATAATTTCAAGGTCATTTTCAATGACATTCCAGATCATTTGATGGTCAAGCTCGGCCTCTTCGTTGTACCTGGCATTCCTGAATCCACTCAAAACATCGGATTTAAAATTTAATCCGGGAACATCATCTGAGCCGCTTTCCAGTTCATATGCAGCTTGTCCTATCATTTGGAAATTCATATAGACGGCTTCTTTCACCTGCTCTTCTTCAGTGAACTGCTGGTAATTCAGGCCTCTGGTTTCCTCCTGTATCTCTTCAATACCTTTAATAATATTGTTAAGATGTAATTGTTGCTCTTCCTTGGTCATGTCTTCTGGTATTTTTAATTAAAAACTTCTCTTCGACAAAGGGTTATCTGCCATATACACCCTCTCCTACATCTCCCTCTCCTTTCCCCTCTCTAGGGTCTACTGTATCTTGTTTTACGGCTCCTTTATCTTCGACGGTACCTTTTTTGGGTTCACAACCTAATGCAAACAGGGTACATATGCCTATAACTGCTATTATCCGTTTCATTTCTACTTTAATTTAAATGTTAGCTGGCCTCTATATACTGAATATTACAGGCAGGCCACCTTTTATTGATAATAAGTAAAAAATTCATGCCATAGTAAAAAGAGGCCGATGCTTACACCTATCGGCACTACCGGGTGCAATGCCGTGTAACGGGTTCTACAGGGTTGTTGATGAATAAGAAATTAGTTAAAACCTATTACGGAGGGTTCTTCTATCCTGAAATCGGCTATGCGCAAGGGGGCTTGTCCGGACAGATCGAAACCTAAGCCTGAAGTGGTGGGTGGGGTTACAGGATACCACGCCAGCCTTATCTGGATAGTATTGATGGCGAGGTTTTCATTACGAAGCCTTACTCCAAGGCCATACCCTTGATATAGCTGATTTTTAAGCAATTTACTATTATCAGCATTTACAAGGGCCAAATCAAAAAAGGCAAAGAAAGCAAACCTGAAACCTATTATATAATAAGGCGTAAAAGCGACTGTCTCTGAGCTAAAGGATAATTTTCTGGTTCCTCTGAGAAATGTATAGTTTAAACCTCTCACGCCATTCTGATTGTTGATATTGATGTACTCGTTGTCATAGCGGTTGATGCCGGTGGTATAACGTAATCTCAGGAACTGTCTGAAATTAAACTTTTTAACTCTGTATAATGGACTAAAATAATCTCCCTGAAGGCTAAAGACGCCCTGGTCTACACGACTTTTTCTCACAAAACCTCCCAGATGAAGCGATGGTCTGATATAGCCCAACCGGCCAAAATAGCGCCCTGTGGACAGGCGCCACCCCAAATAGGTGCGGTTGTAGAATTCATTGACTTCTTTACCGGTGGTAAATTCAAGAAGGTACCCGCTGGGGATATCCTCGGTTCTACCATATCCCAGTATAAGGGCACTTTTTTCGTAGCTGCGTTGTGAAAATCCTACGGAAACGAGGTACAAATTCCTGTCGAAGAATTGCTGATTGGTGTCCTTTTCCACCACTGGCCTGTCAAGGTACCTCGTCCTGTCAAAACGGGCACCTACCTGAATATTGGTCCGTACCCCGTCATCTGTTTCACTGATCAGCCATGACCGCCCCAGCCAGAGGTCTTGCTGGTTAAATTTAGTATAGAACTCTATGGTAGTGTCAGGAAATATTCTGTTAAGGAGTATATTGCTCTTGTTTATATCTATACCTCCGGCATATTTGATCTCCGGGGTAATGAAATTACGGTAAATACGTACACCAGCCCTGTCGAGTGGCTCAGACCTGGCAAAATTCACCTCCCCCGTAATGAATGTTTTATAGATGTTATTGACACTGTAGGTACCGCTGTAACCTATTTTTGGTACGTATTCGGTATTGTACAAAAATTCGTTCCTGAACTCATGACCCAAACCCAGAAAGTTTTTGTCAATAACTGCAAAATCGCTGCGTTCGACATTATCCACACTTATTTCACCGGATATAGACCAGATGTCTTTAACTATGATCAACACTTCCACTCCGGGAACTCCTTTCCTGGAGATCACATAAATACGGGCATCCTTAACATAGGGCAGGTTCCTCAGTATCCGTTCACTATCTGTCAGCAAGCCGGGATCTACCCGGTCCCCCTCTTTGAAGAATATGTTACTCTTGATGATCCTGCTCCGGGTATATACATGCATGTCATTGGCTATATTAATAGCCCATGAGTCATAATTTTTGGTTGTATCGGTAATCCGTGTTCCGAATACTTCCAGTTTCTTTATTCTGATATTGTTAATTACCTGCCCCTCATATTTTTTATAGTTGCCATTGGTAATTATTGCTTTCGGCTCTGCCTTCTTATCTTCTTCTTTTTTAACGTCATTAAATAGCAAACGGTATAGCTCTTTGGTAAACCTGGTCTTGTAAAGCTTCTCTTTCACTTTTCTGTAAAAGTCTTCACTCCTTCTGGTTTCGTCTCTTTTCAATTTTGCAGCCACTGTATCAGGCAAAACCAAAACGGTATCGTGCTCTACATAAATAGAAGAGTCGCCCAAAATCAAGATGCTTCGTCCTTTTACATGAACGCTGTCTGTGGGTTGCTGCTTACCTTTTTTTTGTGCCATCAACGGTAAGCAAAGCCAAAACATTAAAATAAAAATGATAAGTTGTTTCAACACAAAAAACTCCACTATAAAGAAAAACCCCATCTGCCATACCAGGCGAGACCGGGGTTTTAAGATAAACTAATTTCTGTAATTAATGTATATCGGTTTAACGGATAATCTTAATGCTTAATAAATCCGGTTTTGTTGATTAAAGTTCACCTCTCTCTGCCATCTTTTTCATTTTATCATTGGCATAAATGGCTACTTCTACCCTTCTGTTTTGCTGACGGCCGCTGGGCGAGCTATTATCCGCAACAGGCTGGGACTCTCCATAACCCATAGTAGTAATACGGCTTCTGTCAACACCCTGGGCACTCAGATAATTGGTTACGGCTCCGGCACGGTTCTCTGATAGCGACTGATTGTAGCTATCCGAACCTGTATTATCGGTATGTCCTTCTATAAGGATGTTGGTGTTTTCATATTTTTTTAGTGTATTGGCGAGATCATTAAGGTTGGCCTTTGTAGCCGGCTTCAGATTATATGAATCTACATCAAACAATAGTCCTGAGTCAAAGGTAATTTTTATACCCTCTCCTACTCTTTCTACCTCAGCCCCTTCAAGGTCTCTCCTGAGTTCTTCAGCCTGTTTATCCATACGGCGGCCAATTAAAGCCCCGGCTGTACCTCCAACGGCAGCACCTATAATAGCTCCAACGGCAGTATTGTCTGAGGCACTACCGATGGCTGCTCCTATAGCACCCCCCGAAGCAGCTCCTATGGCACCTCCTTTAGTGGTATTGCTGGCCTGGCAACCCGACATAAGGAATGAGCCAAAAACAAATGCCATTAATATAAAAGCCGCAGTGGCCAATGATATTATTCTATTTCTAACTGGTTCCATAATTCTTTTTTTTAAATTCTTACTTTAATGGGAACCAAAATGAATACCAGTTTTACATTATTCCACCAGAAACGAAACCTTCCCTGTTTCTGCCTGATTTACAGCATTTAAACCTGTGGAATAAAATCTACATATTGATTAAAAAGGGTATCCTATTGCAATATTCAACAACAGGTTCTCGCTTCTCCATTCTCTGTCGTTGATGGCAATATCACTAAATCGCCATTTGTCGTCAGCGGGGGTTTTAAGAGGGAAGGCCAGGTCGAACCGTAATACAAAAAACTGGACATCGAACCTGAGGCCTACACCTGTACCTACGGCGATTTGATTGTAGAAGCTGGAAGGGTCGAATTCTGAGCCTGGCCTGTTCTCATCTTTTTCTATGGTCCATACATTACCGGCATCCACAAAAACGGCTCCTTTGAATGCGCCTATGATATCGAAACGATACTCTACATTACCTTCAAGTTTAACATCCGCTGTCTGGTCTATGTAGTTCTGGTCTTCGGGGGCTTCGTAAATACCCGGCCCCACCGACCTGGCCCTGAAGGCCCGGATGCTACTGGAACCACCAATGGAAAACTGCTTAGTATAAGGCATGACCACAGAATTGCCATAAGCATAACCTACTCCTGCAATCAGCCTGGAGGCCAGCTTTGTACTGGAACTTAGCCTCCAGAAGTGCCTGAAATCAAAATCCGTTTTTACAAATTGGGAGTATGGTGAGCCCAGAAGCTGATAGGGCTGTTCATCGGTATTTTTCTCGGAACTGGTGGTTGACTGCAACAGGTGTACGAGGTTACCGGAAACATCGATATTTCCATTGAAGTAGAAGTTGTGTGTTCTATTCACCCTTTCTTCTTTGCCTTGCGAGTTATAATAAAAGGAGTAGGTGGTACCCATGATGAACTGCTCTTCGTAGCTTCTCGCAAAGATTGGTCGCTCCTGAAGGACGCTGTCGAATCTTTCGGATACATTGCCCAACTGGATAAAATCAATACTCACGGGGTACAGCTCATGTCTTCTGGTCTTGGTCTCATGCCATGAAAACCCGTAGTCGATATCGATGGAATTTAATCTGAACAGGTCAACGCGCTGGAGGGTTTTGAACCCGAGCTTAAATTTTGTCTCCGGCACAAACCGTGATGATACATTTTCAATCCTGATCGGGGTTACAAAGCGGGGAACGGTCAATACATTTTCTACTCCCAGGATGTAAGAGTTCAATGGCTGGTCGGTCTGGCCTCCTACCTGCACTTCGTATCCGGCGGTAAGGTTGAGTTCATAGCGTTCGGCACCTCTCAGGAAATTCCTGTTTCGGAAGGATGCCGTAAAGTTGGGGCCGACATTGTTGTTGGATTTTGAAACGGCCTGTAACTCCAGCCGGATAGATTTTTTCTTAAATGGTGTAAGGAATACATCTGCGCGCAACTCCTGGTGCCCCATATCTTTAAAGTCAACATTCACAAACTTGAACACATCAAGCTGGATAAGTCTGTTGAGAGTGACCAGTTCGGCTTCTTTTGTGTAGATATTCCCTTCCCTCAACCTGACATGCCTGGTGACGACTTCGGGCTTAAAGGTATCATCGCTGTGTACATAATGGATACCGTTGACCATAGTGGTATCGGCCTGGCCGGATGCTTTGGTTTCATCAAACTGGTAATTGGGGTAAACGTAAATGTCTCCTATACGATAGATCTCCTGGGCTTTGCCAGGGGCATCATTTTTTACGGTCATGTGCAGGTCTACACCTCTGTTGCCCACTGTGCTGTCTGCACGAAAGAGCAGGTATTGATCATCAAAATAGAAATATCCCTGGTCTTTAAGCTCTTTCTCTATTCTTGCCCTCTCGTTTTTCATCTTATCCAAATCGTAGCGTTGGCCGGTTTCTAACAGTGTACCTTCCCTTATACCTCTTATAGACCTTGGAAGTGTCTCTTCGCCGGTAGGGAAGCGCACGGTATCATAGCGGTAGGGTTCGCTTATATGCGCCTTGAAAACTATGGAGTTGGCTAGTTTTCCTTCCTTTACTTCATAGTTCACATAAGCCTGAAAGAATCCTTCATTGTTCAGTTTGTTTTCCAGCAGGTTGACATTACGGGAAATATCAACATCCGAATAGTAGACCGGTGGGGCTCCAAGCTTTGTTTTCATCCAGTGTTTCAGGCCTTTCTCCTTTTTAGGTTCTCCGGCAATATTATAGAACCAGACTTTGGGCCTCGACCCCAGTAGCTTCACATTGGGTTCGGGTGTGAGCATTTCTTCCAATTCTATTTTCAGCTCGGGTTTTCCTTTTATACCTTTTGGGGAAACAAACTTCACTTCAGCACCATCATAGTATTTCTGTCCTTCATTAAGGTATTTGGCCCCGCTACACGCGCCCATAAGCAACACAATTACTATAAAGAATAATATATTAATATGGTGTGGTTTCACTAGTTTGTAGAATCTTTTGCTTCTTGATTTTCTTCCTGTTGCTGATTTTTTTCCTGCTTGTCCTTCACCTTGAATAACTCTTTAAAGGAATCGTAATCGCGTACGAAAATAATACCAGCCCCGGTTTTTATCACTTCACCCTGGAGCAGGTTGTCGTATTCATTTTCCCTGAACCCAACCAGCCTGAAACGGCCATCTTCGGTAAGTTTATACTCTATGCGAATATCGCCGGCAAAGTCTGAAAGGTTCTGCTGTTGCTCTGCCCGCTCGCCTTCGAGGCCAAAATTACCGGCTACTTTCACCACAACGCGATTATTGAAAAGTTGTTTGGACAGTCCCAGCTCAAGTTGGGTAGTACCTCCCGACTCCGTGCCGGAAGTGTTGTATGATTGGAGATCAAGGTTTAGCTCCACGCCTTCAATTTTGCCTGCCAGCTTATTGAGCTGATTGCTTAGGATGCGACTGGCACTGCTTCTGGCTGTGGATTCTGCTATATTACCACCTCCCCCGGTCGTGCTGAATGACTCCAGGTCTTTAGTGGACTTGAATAATAGCAGGTAAAATACCTGGGCGTTGAGGTCGTTCTGGTTTTTATTGACTTGCGCTACAAAAGCCTCGGCTCCTGATGCTGCAGCACTTTCTTCCAGCCCAAGCCTGAATGAGATATCCGGGTTAAGCAGTTCGTTTTTTATATCCAGATAAACTATAAATGGCGCCTTCTGGGTAGAAGTTTCATTGATGCCGCCGGGAATTTCATAAACGGCCGAAACGGTGTAGGTAGCCGTGATATCCATTCGGGCGTTGAGCGGGTCGCCTGTCCATATCAGGTAGCTGCCCTGGGTAATGTCAAATTCCCTTTTTACCAATCCGTAAAAGTTCAAATTGTAGGCACCGTCATAAACTTCATAGCGGCCTGTTAAAGTCATATCGCCGGATGGCTTGATGCCCAAGGTCAGATTGGCATCTCCCTGAACGGTAAGTTTATCACCGGTTACCGGGTCTATCACTACGCTAAAAGTACTGTTGCGGTCTACATCAATTTTTGCCGTGAGGTTCAGTCCCTTCAATGCATCACTAATGGAGTCAGTAGTAGTAGAAACCTCCTCCCCTTCCAGGAAAGGGTCCTCCTCAAGGTCTTTATCGAAGAACTCAACCACACCTTCACGCTCCTGGATCTGGATCTCTTCTTCCGGTATAACATAGGTCAGGTTACTGCCTGATTTCGGGCTGACGTTGAGTTGTATGTCCGGCTGGTTGGAGGTGCCTGTTATCCGGGCATTGGCATTGATGGCCATATTTCCATAAAACAGATCATTGTCGTCTTCTGTGGTATTGAGCAAAAGAAAATCATTGGCGCTCACCTGCAGGTCAAATTCATAGAGGGTATAGTCATCAGTAAATATTCTGCCGTCAATATTCGCTTCATTATTATCTTTATCATGAAGCACAAAGTCGTCAAAACTGATACCTGTACGGTTAAACGTAATACTTTCATCATCTATGGTTAGCTGGCTCTGCAAATAGCTTACCCTGAAAGATGCTTCCCTGAAAGTAAGTTTTCCGTTGATGTTGGGGTCGTTCAATGTACCTGTTACTTTTAGGTTTCCGGTAAGCAGGCCATTCATATCCTGCAACTGTCCCATAGCAAATGATTCCACCGTGGAAAGGTCAAGGCGAACGAGGTCGGCCTGCAGGTTTAGGGCAGGCACACTGTCGGCAAGATAGTAGCCATCTACTTTCAGGTTATTTGTCTGGCTCGTTATATCAAGGTCTACATTATATTGAATGTCATTGGTGTTGTAGGCATGTAGTACCACTTTACCCAAAGTGTCTCCCCTATAGCTAAAGTCATTGATATTAATATCGGATGTAAAGGCAAATTTGGACGACTCCATGTTTATGTCGATATCCCCGTCCAAAATTCCCCCTACAAGGTAGCCTTTGGCCTCCTCAAGCTTGCCCAGAAAACTCAGATCAAAATTTGAAATGTCGGTTGTGAGTACGCTATCTCCTTTCTGATTTATAATGGATTCTACCCTGATCTCCTGATTTTCATTGGTCAGGAACAGGTTTTTGATCCAAAGGCCAGACGGATGGAAATCGAGACTGTTGCTGGGCTTTACACTCCAGGGGTCATAGTTGAGTACAAATTCACCAGGCGTGAACTGGAACCTGTAATAATCGGGGCCGCTGATGAAGATCCCTCCGAAGTGGTATTTTTCATCTCCCTGGTCATCCAGGATCCTCAGGTCCGTCTCAATGTGATCGGCCTCAACTATACCCGAAAAATTGACATGGTCTACACCCATACTGCCGGTGGCAAGTTTTCTGATACGGGTTTCGTAACCCAGGTACTCTTCATCAGAGTGTACATCAATGTTCAGTGAGTCGATAGTGATTCCATTATAGACTACTTTGGGTATAATAATATCAATATCCAGCATCCACTGCTCGCTGTTGTATTCTCCTTTGATGGGGCCGGGCTGAAGCTCTTCCAATCCGGGAACAATCATTTCTGAAAAGAACTGGGGGCGTTTGATGTTGATGTTAAAGGTAAATTCCTGATGGGCCAGCTTTTCCACATCCTCAACATCATTCAGGGCATAGTACCTGTTGAAATGCTGCTGTAGCACATGAGGGAGTGTTACCAAATCGAAGTTACCTTCAAAGTTTGCCTCCAGTACCCTGGAGTAAATGGAAATATCGGTGATGTCCTTATTGGTGGTTGAAGACAATAAAAAGGTGTCGATCCTATACAATTCGTCTCCCCGTGAGATCACAAAGTCCTCCACTTCCAGTGTGCCATTGATGTTTTCCACTGATGACGCTTTAATGTCAGAGTTTACTTTTGCCCTCAGGCGCAGGTCATTTTTTGAAAAATTCAAGGCCTGCAGGTCGGCCGACCTCAGGTCCAATGAAAACTCGTAACGTGGAATGCTGTCATTGAGGTTTACCAAACCATTAAAATCAAAATCGAGATTAGGATCATCCATAGACAGTTCTCCGTTAAATTCTTTGGCGTGTATTTTCCCATTGATCAGGAGGTCGTTGTAGGTGTAATTATTATAGCCAAGGGAAGCCACTTTTCCTTCAATACGGGTGTTTATCTGTTCCAGGGTAAAGCCCTTACCATCCACTTCGGCCCGCATGGTCAGTTTGCCTATAGTAGTGTCACCTGCCATAAGTTTTCCGAGGTCAAAGCTGTCAACCTCCACATGCCCCTGGTAGGTATACAGGCTATCGGGGAGCATGGCCATGTTTACATCCGCCTTAATGCTTCCATAGGCGCTTGTAACATCTGCTTTGGTTTTAAAATCATTTAAGGAACCTTTAAAAGTACCTGCTACCTGCATGGAAGGGGGCAAGCTAATATTTGGAGGTATAAGTGTATCAGATAAAATGGTATAAAGATCCTTTTTAGTGGTGGTTAGCTCTTGCAGTTTTATGTCCCATTGTGCTTTGTTAATATCAGGCAGGCCTTGTACATTTCCTGCTATCCTTACTTTTGTAGAATAGAATGCTTCTGCATAAAAGCCTGATACTTCCAGATCGGCAAGAGCTCCTGAAATTTGTCCTTCAAACACCACATCACTGGCATTGCCGGTGAGGTACGGGATTTGCGATTTCAGTGCCGGCTGAAAATAGTAAAGGTCTTCCATATCAAATTTTGACCTCTCGAAATCTGCCTGAATACTAACCTGCTGCGGGTTTTGTTGCAGGGCTTCAATGGACGGATAGGTTACTTTCAGGTCTCCGTTTACATTGGAATATTGTGTAATCAGTGTAAGGTCATTGACGAAAGACTCTTCTTGCCCATACTTAAACACTGCTTTTAGCTGCTCCAGGTCCATACCTCCTTTTTCTTTGGCTGAAAGGCTATTGACCTTACCCTGAGCATAACCGTTTTGGAATTTCACTTCGCCCAGTTCTGCGCTTACCTGCTGAAACCACATGTGGTAGGGGTCAAAGCCTTTTACTGCTTCATAATTGTGATCGTAAAACCTGAAGCCTATATTTTCAATGGAAGCCTGATCAGCAGATGCCAACAATTCGAGTTCGCCAGCGGGTATAGTATCCTGCTCAGCTACAACTGTGTCGCCGGGATTACTGAACTGATCAATGGAAACAAAGCTGTTGGCGATGGCAATAGTGCTGGCTTCATACACTTGTCTGGCTATGTCCAGTTCTTTGATCTCTGCCTCTACATGTCCGATGTCTGTCAACACCTTCATCTTGCCGGGCTGGTCTTCAAAGGTAAACTTTACATTGTCTACCAGCAGGTTTTGACCGCCTATATCGATCACCTGGGCTGATGTGGTATCCGTAGAGGTGGTTTCTTTGAGTATGGTGAAGGAGCCGATACTGTTTTCAAGAGTAATCTGGTCAACGGTAATTACTGACTGGTTGAGGTCAAATTCGGAAACATCGGCATAGAAATGGCCAAGGTCTACAGAAAGCTTCATGCCGTTATAAAGGTCGTTGTAGTTGACCCGGGCATTTTCGATATCAGCTTCATAAAGTGCAAATGTAAAAGGTTTCGATGGTGCTGCAGTAGTGTCTATTGGTTTGGCCGGTGTGGCAAAAGCCTCCGGTATAAACTGAAAATTGAAAGTGCTATCAGTTTCCTGATTATGGATATTGGCAACTAGCTGCCTTACTTCAAGGCCATCGATTTCGAAGCGGTTGTCCAGCAAGCCCCACAAGTCTGTATCTACACTGATATAGTGGCTGTAGGCCAACGTATCACCTTTCTGGTCTTCGATATAAACATCTTCTATAACGATAGCAGTGGGAAAATCAACGTACAACCTGCCTATACTGGCTTCAGTGTTGGTTTTATTCTTATAAAACTTAACTGCTTCGGAAGTTACATATTGCTGAACCGCCGGTATCCTTAATGAAAATATCAGTATAACCAGCAACAGGATGATCCCGAGCAGGAACCATCCTATTGATTTGAGTATTTTAAGCAATATGTTTTTAAACTTACCTGCTTTCATTGCAGCTATTGATCATGAGCCGTAAAGTTATTAAGTGTTAATAGTTTTATAATCAACAAGTGATAGCAATTAAGCTCTTGCCTGGTCATTTTTAAATAATTTTCTTTATTGGATAGGTTATTTGATATCCTCTACCCTGATAAGCTCCCTCATAGATGAGGTTTCGGTATCCCAACGCTCCACATGTTTGATCCTTACTTTGAGCAGGCAAAGGTTAGGATCATCCTTCCCTTGAGGGAACCAGGCTTCATGGATGGGGCTCCAGAATTTTTCCTTGCGTTCGTCATCATCAACGCATACAGCGGAGCCGGTTATAGAAATGTACGTATGGCTATTGGCATCAGCATAGCTCAGGTTGACGTGGTTGTTTTCCTCAATCTCGTCAAGCTTTGGTGAATTACGGGTGGTAAAAAACCAAAGTACACCCTCGCCATCGAGTTGGAGGGTGTACATTGGTCTGCTTCTCAGGTTGTGGTTGTCATCCATAGTGGTCAACATTGCCACTTCAATCGAGGCAATATCATCTCTTAATTGTTCTCCTCCGTTTTCCATCAGGCTTCAACTTCAATTTTATTGGCAGTAAGCACAACTTCCATATTACCTCTTGTTGCTTTGGAATATGGGCACACCTGGTGCGTTTTCTTTACCAGATCAGTTAACACGTCTTCTTCTACGGCTTCATCTACCACGTTTAAGGCCGCTGACAAATGAAATTTCCCATCGTTGTCATGCAGCGATACTTTTACAATTATCTTCGGGTCGCTTAGTTCAACTTTCAGGTGTTTTGCCATTTCTTTCATGGCTCCCAGAAAGCAAGGTCCATAAGCTGCGGCAAAAAGCTGCTCCGGGTTGGTGCCTGCTGAGCCGTCTCCGCCCATAGACTCGGGCTTGGAAAGTTGCAGGTTAAGGTTTCCTTCCTGCGATTTAATATTACCGTCGCGACCACCCTGGGCAGTAACTTCGGCTGTATATAAAGGTTTCATTTATTTCTGGTTGGTTTAATAAATTATTATATAAAAAGAAGAGGGTGCTCCAGGCAAGTATTTCTGAAACAGCCTCTTGGTATATATTTATAACAGATTAGTGGGCCTGAGGTTCATGTATTCCTTCACGAAATTCTTCAAGCATTTTTTTATTGAAAGCCGGTATGTCGTCAGGCTTTCTGCTCGTAACGAGGCCATTGTCCACAACCACTTCCTGATCTACCCACTCTGCACCCGCATTGATCAGGTCTGTTTTTATGGAAGGGTAGGATGTCACTTTCCTGCCTTTCAAAAGGCCGGTTTCTACCAGTGTCCATGGACCGTGGCAAATAGCCGCTATGGGCTTTTTATCTGCCATAAAGCTTTTGACAAATGACACTACCTTTTCGTTTGTCCTCAGGTGGTCAGGATTTAAAACTCCTCCCGGAAGCAACAGGGCATTGTAATCATGTGAGCTTACATCGCTGATATTTTTATCAACATTGTATTCTCCTCCCCAATCGGTTTTGTCCCAGGCTTTGATTTTTCCTGACTCTGGTGACACTATATGTACTTCTGCCCCTGCACTTTCCAGTGCTTCTTTTGGAGCTGTAAGTTCTATTTCTTCAAATCCGTTAGTAGCTATAATCGCTACTTTTTTATTTTCAAGTAAGTTGTTCATGTCTTTTCTCTTTTTTGTTCGAATAAATTAGCTCTGCCAAGTTGTACTGTTTGAATGGAAAGATTATGCCAAATCCAAAGTTGCTGTAATGCTCCATCCGAATGGGTTCAGGAACAGTTTCGCCGGGGATTTGACTACACAAACAGCGTATTTCCGGGGAGCATATTACATTTGGTACCGGAATACGGCATTTGCGGATGTAGTCCCATCGGGCATGTCGTCTTCTTCGAGCACATACACTTCCCCGCCGTTCCTTACGGTTTCTACTGCAGCCTTGTTCAGCAGGTCGGTATTACCGGTGCGGTGCATATCGTCAATGTTGACTTTGTTATTCTCTTTGTTGTAAGTGCCCCATACATGGTCACCACGTTTGATAAACAGGGTTTCTGCCTGGCCTATAATGGCCGCGGGGATCACTTCCTCTACATTAAAAGCGGCTTTGCCTCTACTCAGTTGCAATTGATATTTCCCTTCGGCCTCATTTCTCTCGTAGTCAAACTGATCTTTTACGATCTCCCAGGCTTTCTCTTTGAGCAGGGTAATATCTGTATGCTCATGGTTGCCCTTGATGTGCTGGTCTTGCAGGTGTTTATAGGTGTTGGCTTCCTTGTATATCGGGAAGAGGTAATCCACACATGCTATAACTAGCGGGGCATGCTCGTCGTGAAGCATTTTCATCAGGCCTTCATCGATTGCCCTGAAATACTTGAGGGCCTCGTCCTTTTTCTCAGTTTCATTTCCTGAACCGTGGCCATGGAACATCCCGGGGCTATCACCTTTTTCACCCTGGCCTGATCTCCATTGTAGTGATTTTTGCTCGTAGTCGGTTCCTACGGCTTCTTCAATGGCCTGTGGTATCAGTCCTTCCATAGTCACCTCCACGATGGTATTTCTGGTAGCTTCAAAGAACCGTACGTTGCCAAGGCTCAGGTTCATGATAAAATGCCGGCCTTCTCCATGCAGAAACTCTACCAGAGGCTTGAGGTATAAATGGTTGGAGACGAATGAGTAGTCATCAAATGCCGAAGGCAGGGTATAAAACCTAAACTCATCTCCATAAATGAATATCGCTAGTCCATCAGAAAGCCTACCCCAAAGCTCTTCATTTTCAAGGAGGTCATAGGCAGGCTTTAAATATGCTTTGGCTTCCCCATCAGACAGTCCAAAACCTGAAAGCTGCTGTATAGTTTCTTTAAGCCTGTTTTTCAGAGAAGTATGATCTTTATAGATGTTGTCCGGAGTACTAACCCTGTGGGTAGGCATGTATATGGATACACAATGGGCATCCTGTACTTCGGCAAGGTCCAAAAATTCTTTTTTCTTAAATATGTCCATGTTAATTTTTGTTTTAGTGGTGTTCATATTTAAGTAATCCAAAAAGCATACCTGCTACCTCTCAGGCCATGGCAAAATCATGTTTTTTGATTTTTTTTCGGGATTTGGATAACATGGATAACAAAGATTTTTTTAAGTACTCCAGGTCATTGACAATGAAGTTGGAGATCGCATACATATCTTTTCCGAGGCCATTGATATAATCGGCTTTCTCAAAACTACTGAGCGTAGTAATTGACGGATGTACTATATCAACCCTTGAGGCTTCCATACCGAGCATTGTCAGGTTTCTGTACAGGGTCATCCGCAGTTCGTCATCAAGCAGTTGGTCATGCGAAAGATCGGTAAAGTTGTTTTCTATCTCATTGATGCAGCTCAGGATATTGTTCAGGTGAATTTGGTTTTGCTGATTTTCCATAGGTAACGTGCTTTAGTGTATCAGTAATGGGTATTAATATTATGCCAGAATGAATATTCATTTCAGGAAATAAAACACTCATTCTGACCCGAACTATGTAGAACCCGTTCCCCGGCTGCGGGGGTTTTACACAACACCTTATTATAATTTTTATGGGTTTGTGATGATCTTTAGTGCTAACTTTTCGTGCGAGGAAAGCTCATTTTTATATTTGATCGGGGGTAAGGGGCGCTTGTTAAACTCCCTGGCCTTTTCGTTTACCAATACATCCAGCACTCTTGGATGAATATAGTATTCGCGGCATGTCGCTACAGTATTACCCAGAGTTTTGGCTACTTTTTTCACAATATTGGTTTCCAGGTTTAAGCGTGGGTTTTCTTTTACTTCTCTAAGCACCTGCTTATGGTAGTCGATGGCCAGCACGGTACCTCCCCAGGTGCGAAAATCTTTAGCAGTAAAACAATCTCCTGATATATTTTCCAGGTATCTGTTTACCTCCTGCGAATCGAGGCGCTGTATGGCTTTGTCGTCGTCCTGATATTTGAATATTTCATAGCCCGGAAGTTCTGATATTTTTTTTATGAGTTTTACCAGTTTTTTGCTGGCTATTTGCACTTCGCGGTATTTGCCACTTTTGGCTTTGTAACTCAGGTAGAGTTTGCCGTTCTTTTCGGCCAGGTGTTTACGCCTCAGCGTGGTCAGGCCATAGGTCTGATTTTGTTTCTCATAATACTTGTTACCGATCCGGATGTAGTGTTCATCCAGTAGCATTACGATCATGGAGAGTATTTTTTCCTTAGGCCAGCCCCGGAGGTTGATGTGCTCTTCTACTTTTTTCCTGATCACGGGCAGGGTCATTCCAAACTGCGCCAGCTTGCTGTACTTTGAGTTTTGCCTGTGTTCGACCCATGCTTTGTGGTAAAGGTATTGCTTGCGTCCTTTCAGATCGTAACCGGTAACCTGAAGATGGCCATTTTCCAGCGGACAAATCCACACGCGATCCCAAATAGGGGGTATTACCAGCTCCTTGATCCTGGCAAGGACTTTTTCATCGGAGATCTTCTTTCCTTTACAATCTTTATAAACAAAGCCTCGCCCCCATTTTTGGCGTGTATAGCCGGGGTCGTGGTCTGTAACATGTACAAGATGGTGGGGGCAATCGTTGGGTTGCTGCATGTAAGCACCTGTTGGTAGGGGATGTATTTAAAGGAGGCTATAAGAAGTTGCCTCAAAAGTAAACTGTATCATATACCTTCAAATAGGCCTCCGAAAATTCAGAGCGATGTTATCAGCTTTTGAGGCAACATTCGTCCATTTATCGGTTGTTATCGTCGTCAAAAACTTCTTCTATCTCCTCTCCTGCCTTTTGGATCTTAGCTTCCACATCTTCAAAGGCCAGTTCAGTCTCATGCTTGATCTCCTCCCAGTTACTTTCACCGGCTGCTTCTACTTTTTCAAGCCGCTTTTCAAGCTTCTGTTTCTCCATCTTCAGGTCTTCACGTGTTTTGTCGAGGTTAGCTTTGGCTTCGGCAGACTCCTCCTCTATTTCGTTATCTATCCTTTCAAGTTTGGAATCAATATCTGCCATAGCTTCATTGATGTCGTTTCTAAGCTCATCCCGCTCACGTGCTATCTCATCACCGGCATCACCTATTTCATCATTTACCTCGTCACCAACTTCTTCATAGTCAGTATTCAGGTCTTCATTATCAGCCCTTTCGCTGGGCGGATCACATTGTACTGCAAAAAGCATCATAAAGCCTACTATAGACAGAGTCCAGAATTTACTAATCGTTTTCATATCAATTATCTTTAATTACTATTACTCCAAATTTATTTTTCAAACTTATTTCCCTTGTGGGACTTCACTCCCTCTATGTCAAAATCCTTATTAACAAAATCATAGGCCGACCCTACGAAAAACACTTCCGAACCCACATAAGCAATGGGGGTTTTGATCATTTCAGGGTTTTTGGCCAATACTTTCGTTATCTCATCATCTGAGAGGGATTTGTTTTTATACTCCTGCAAATACAGGTCTGAGTTTTTGTCAACGAGTTCGGCAATCTCAATATTCATATCACGGGCTATTTCAGCTATCTGAGTCTCCGTAAGGTTGTCGGTAAGCACATCCCGTTCGTTAAGGGCATGGTCATTCAGGGTATCTGCATATCCCTTGGTTTTTCTATCCTGCTGTTTTTCAGAATTATATATCAACAGTATTTCGTTTTCTTTCGCTTTCATAGTGTTTGATTGTTTTGTGTATATGGTCACCACATTGACTGCAATTAAGCATCAGCGGTCATAAGCTTCATTTCAGATAACTTCTCACCTCCCTTAATGCCAAAATCCAGTGTACGGATAGGAAAAGGAATAGTGATATCATTTTCATCAAAAGCTTCCTTTATAGCCATAATGGCGGCATTTTTCATACCAAAATATCCGGGCTGACCCGGGTATTTGATCCAGAACCTGATATTAAAATTGATAGAGCTGTCGCCAAATTCGTAATAATCAAAAATGATATCTTCTTTCCTGATCACCCCTTCAAGATTTGCTATCGTATCAGATACCACACTCTCAACTTTTTTGAGGTCATCTCCATAAGAAATTCCTACCGGTATGTCTATGCGCCTTTCGCCCAGTACGGTGTAGTTAATGATGGGGCTTTGCAGCACTTCCTTATTCGGAATGTATACCTCCTGCCCCTGAAAAGTCTTGATCACAGTAACGCGAAGGTTGGTCCGAACCACAGTCCCCATAAAGTCTTTCACTTTTACGATATCTCCTATTTTGGAGGGTCTCCTAAAGGCGAGGATAATGCCTGAAACAAAGTTGGACGCTACATCCTGAAAGGCAAACCCAAGGGCAAGACCAATAACACCTACACCTGCCAGCAGGGAGGTAACGGTCTTATCCAATTTGAGCACACCCAAAATAATGAATATGCCCACCCCTAATACCAAATAGTAGATGATGGTGCTGAACAGGTTTTGAAGTGCCTTATTGTCTGAGGTTTTATCGAAAAGTCTGACAAATACCTTCTGGGTGGCTTTGGCCAAAAGAAAGAAGGCAATGAGAAGAATGACGGCCACTGCCATATTGGGCAGCATGGCTACCAGTGTTTCCAGCCAGTCGTTAATCTTGTCAGTTACCTTTTCAAAGGGCTGTTCTAAGCTAATTTTCATGATTTTATAAGACTTATGAGATCAGTAACAAAAAAAGCCCCGGATTTACGGATCCAGGACTTCAATGCTAGCTCTTAAGAGATTAATAGTTCTCTATTTCTCTTTTCAGGGCATCTTTTGATTTTCCTGTTTTCTTTTGCAGACGGCCTAGAAGTTCGTCTTCTTTACCTTCTACATAAGTAAGATCATCATCGGTAAGGTCTCCGTATTTCTGCTTCATCTTACCTTTTATTTCATTCCAGTTTCCTTTTACTCTTAAATCGTTCATGGCTTTATTTTTTAGTTTTTAATTTATATTGGTTGGTTTAATTGCCACAGATCAACTGTTGACCCTGGCTGATTTTTTTACTCTGTCAGCAGTCTTTTTACTGGCTTCGGTATATTCCCCAAGCAGGGTATTATACTTAACCTTCGCAGCATCCAGGGCTTCAGTTATAGATTGCGACAATGAGTCTTTGAATTTTTCAGACTCTTTAGTAAGTCTTTTTCTTGTTTTAGGACCGCTTTCCGGGGCGAGTAACAAGCCTGTCAGCGCACCGGCCAAAGCTCCTGCTGCAAATCCTGCGATTATCTTTGTGCTGTTATTCATAACTTTTATAAATTTTTTATTTAACATTTGCCCGGTTCCTCCCAGGTGTAACTGATACAATGAAAAAGGCATACCAAAATGGCTTATATACATTGGAATATGGGTAATCAGCTAATAAAAGAGGTTTTTGGGCACTGCAGAGAGGGTTAGTTGAGGCCGTCACCAGGACCGTATTCGTGTAGTATCTTCTACAGTTTGTAGAAATAGACCAAGGCTGCTGACCCCGGGGTTAAGATCAGGCTTGATCTTGCTGATGGCACAGGATTAGCACTTAGTTACCCAGGAATAATTTAACCAAAAACTTAAAAATATGTCTACTCATAATTTAAAACCGATGTCTCAAGTAATTAAGCTCTTGAAAGACCGGGGATACACCCTCGATTTCATATATCGGGATAACAAGCTTTTCACCTCTGACAAGGAGAAAAGCTACGAAGCCGGGGAGCTTACCATAGTGGATGAATACAGGTTTGAGGGAGACTCTGACCCGGCTGATATGGCTATATTGTATTCTATTGAAACTCAAAGTGGAGAAAAAGGAACACTGGTTGATTCCTACGGAGCTGACTCGAGTTTAGAACTGGAGAAATTTCTGGAAAAAGCAGATAATAAGATAGATCACTAACCAATTGGTGATTGATTACCTACCGGAATAAAATTAGAGATATCCGAAAGTATTGAAATACACCTGTGGCTTTCGGATATCTGTTGATATGAGTTAAAATTTATACCTGGATCTTCTGCAAACTGCAAAGCTTCACTGCAGTCTACGACAGAAGGGCTTCTGTAAGTAGGGTTCTTATAGGGTTCTTACACTCTGGCAATTAAGATTTATCATGGTGACACTACACAGCGGCTGAACCCCGATCAAAACATTTGCAATCACGATGGGTGGTTCCTGAGTGTCGGGAGTCTGGTGGGTTTTATGCTTTAAAACCTTTGGGGTCTTTTCTGTTTGCCCTGAAGCTTACTACTTCGATATAATCTTTTTGGATGCGATAGTAAATACTGGTTTGTTTACTCAGAACACACTTTCTCAGATGTTTTTGCTTTTTAGAAGAACGATACATTTTTGGCATCCCTGATATTTCTCCGAGTAGCTTCTCTACCCGCTGGTAAACTGCCTTTGCCTTCTGTTCCCCAAATTCTTTTAAGATAAAATCTAACAGCTCTATTTCTTCCTGCCTTGCACGAAGTGAATACCGTATCTTATATGCCAACCTTAAAAGTTAAAACGTTTTTTAATGTCTTCCCTTACTGATTCGTGAGAGATGTATTGGCCGTTATCCAATTGCTCCAGCCCTTCATTTATAGCTACCTGATCCTCGGGACTGAGCTCATCCCAAAAGTCTGTTTCTTTTTCCTTTTTCAGGGCTAAAAATTCTTTGACAGTCGATAGGTCATTGAGGCCTGAAAACCATTGAATAAAGGCTAGCTTTTCTGACTGGATATCCATATGACTTGCTTTACTTTATGTAAAGATAACATTTTCATTCTTACTTTTGGTTTCATTTTAGCAAGCAAGTTCTGGTTGGTCTACTAAGTGTCTTTCTACCAGCATCTAGCAATGAAGGGGCTCTATTATATAAAAAGGTGTTCGAAAGCTATTGGAACTACATTTTCCGGACTTTCGAGCACCTTCCATTTTTCTCCTCTATTCGACTATACAAATCAGAACAGGAAGCCCAGGTTCAAATTATAGATGGAGTCTTCGTCGCTTTTGGTATATACGGCTGTGAACACCCACCGCCCCAGTGGAGCTATCCATACACCTCCTCCTACCCCCGAGTGCCACTTGTCAGAGTCTTCGCCATCAGCCCAAACGCGGCCATGGTCAAAATGCCCGGAAATTCCGAACTCAAACGGCAGGTAGTAAAACGGGATCTTTGCCAACCTCATCCTTATTTCATTGTTTTGATAAATACTGCTGCGTCCTGCGAAACGGTCACGTCCATAGCCCCGGACATTACCCAACCTGTTGAGCCCTGCGTTGCCACCTATGGTAGCTGCCTGGTAAAAGTTAAAATCACCTGAGATGCTTTCCCCTCCTATGCGTACGGCAAAAGTGGTTTCCATAGGTATGTCAACGGTATAATACACACTGAAATCACTCCTTATTTTGCTGAATTTACTGTTATCATGGTTTAACTCATTCATCCACTTAAGCTCGGTTATCCACCTGATCCCTTTTTCAGGCTTGCTTTCTATCTCGGTAGTCCTTACGTCAGCATCAAACTCAAACCCAAGGAAATGGTTTGAAGCGAAAAGTCCGGGATCAAGAGAAGGCGCCACCAGGTCTATAAACCTGTCTCCGCCCTTTTTTACTTTTGCGTATTGGTAAGCAGGTCCGAACTTAACCGTAGTATTCTTCATGTTTAGTTGCAGACCGGGGTAAAACAGTAATTCCTCGTACCGCACGTCGTAGAAGTCGTCATTATTATCTACTGCCCGTTCAGTTTCATTGCCAAAGCCGTAGAAATTGGTAAAGAAGTTAGGAGCCCTCAGGAGCAGGTCCATATTAAAACCCAGGTCACCCACTACACGAATAAAATCGGCATTATACTCAAAGTTCCATGCCCCGGTCTTGGGTGCGAAGTTGGCCACTATACGATGTTTACTGGCATACGGATCTTTCCTGAAACCCTGCGTCTTGATGATCACCCCTCCTCCAAAGAAGATTCCATCGTCACTGTTGGCACCAAAATACCCTGTTGGCCCGAGGTACCCATACTTAAAATCCTCAAAATCATACTGATTTGTTTCCGGGTCATCATCGATCACGAGTTTAGTTTCCGTGCCATCTTCAATCTTATTTTCCTTATCATTGTCATCATAATAGATGGTCTTGTCGCCCATACCGCGCACTTTTGACGAGTCAGCAAATGTATCCTCGCCATCTCCTCCTATTATCCTCACCAGTATACCATCTTTACCCTCACCGGAGACATAGAAAAAATCTTCACCTCCAAGCCCGTAGAGGCGTACCTCATCAGTTTCATCGGGGTAAAATACACGGTTGTAGAACTGTCGCTCCTTCTCCCCGTCATCAGATGCTTCATAGACGTTGACCTCGGTGTTGCCATTTTCCTTTCTGATCACCTCAAAGTACTCTTCTTTATTGCTGCCTACTACATTGACCTCTTCGGCCAATACGAGGTAATAATCCAGGGCAAAGCGCTCCAGATTGTTTCTCCTGGCCTTTAACGTATTGATCAGTTCGCGGCCACTAAGCTCAAATACTGTGTCAGGCAGGGCCTGTATTGCATTTTCGATTACCTCATCCGTCAACCTTTCCTGTAGATCCCGTGCCATTTCCACCCATTGTTCTTTGGAGAGGTCAGTCAGGAACCTCCTGTCTATATACCTTGCATTGAAGTTGAGCCCGGCAATATCCCTGACTTCGGGCTGGAAGTCCTGAAATTTCCTCAAAGCCCACTTTCTGCTGGCCCACCAGGGCACAAAGCCATCAAATTTGAAGAATATATTATCTCGGTCTTCGGGAATAGGTCTGTAGTACTTGCCTGTATCATCTTCAAATTCAGCCCAGCGAAACTGTCCTCCATGCCTGTCCCAATCGCCGATCCACATATCAAAAAGCCGGGCACGCAGAAAGTTTTCCTGGTCCACACGGTTATCATTGTCATCGCGTAACTCTTCCCTTACGGTTTCTGTACTCACTGCATTTTCAGTACCTCCAAAATCTTCGTACCCCGACCAGTCTTCATCGGCATCTTCTTCAAGCATAGCCAGCATGCCCCCAAAGTCTTCCCTGTATTTGCCCAGTTCGGGAGAGTCCGGGATGTATACCAGTTCGGGGTTAGTATGATAAATACCCGCAGCATCTCCCAAAGACGGCAATATAAACGCTCCGTAGGGATGCGATGCAGAGATCTGGTCCTGCACAATATCGTCCGCAAACGAAAATTTCAACGCATAGGGCAATGTAGGTGTGGGATCCTTCTGGATAGACCTGAGTGAATACAACCGCCCATCGTTAGCCTTCAACTTCAGGGAATAGGTTTGCATTCCTCCTCCTTTTTCCAGTATATTCAATCCTCCCTTAGCTTCCTTCATATCTATTACGGGTACTTCAACCGGAGCCAGCCATACGTCACGGTAGTGGTCTCCCAGCATCATACGCTTAAGGCCATTCGCCTGGTAAGTCCTGCCAGCCTGCACCACCACTTCGTCGTGCCCGTTCTTCTTCATTACCTTCTGGGTAACACTATCATCAAATGGATTATTATATAATTTACATGAGGCTAAACAAGACGCGATCAGAACAAAAACCAATCGTCCGGGCCTCAACCAAAACTTTGTCATTGCTTTATGCATTGGTATAAAAGAATATGAATATAAAGGCCATTACAGTAGTCGTAAGGCCTATAATGAATGTATTATATGCCACCGTTAGCAAACGGTATTTTTCTTTAAGGACTATCCCCAGATTGTAAAGGTCCAGAGACATGCTGTCGTATAATTTTTTCTGGTCTTCTTTAAGGTTACTCAGGTAGGTTACAAACTCCTCTTTGGGAATACCTAAAAAGTTACCAAAGTACAAAAGACTGATTTTGTTTTCTTTCACATCATTCATGTCTACTTCCTTACTGGTAACTTTCGGCCTGGCTGACATGACCGCAAAAAATACGGAAACCAAAGCGCCTACAAGCAGTATAAGAATGGGTATAGTGTACCTCAAACTTTCAATAGCAAACCCCTGAGAGACCGAAAGGCTGGCTCCTGATAATGTAACAATGACCGAAATGAGGATAGTATTGATACTGATCATCATATTGGCTTTACCATCGGCTATAGCACTGAGGTTGATGTGATTGCGGTAATTAGCTCTGTAGAGGGTATCAATACCACGGCCAAAATCTTTACCTGTGTTGGTACGGACAGTTACTTTGCGGGCTTTCAGAATATTCTGACGCTGTTTTTTAATATTCTTTACGCGCCTTTTAGCGTATTCTTCTTTTCCTGCCTCAGAGTAAAATATGTTGTTTACCAAAAAGCTGTATTGCTTCTTTTCCCACTCCAGCTCCATGTAGGAGGTGTTTTGAAAATTTTCAAGCTCCACCCTAAGCAGTTCCCCTCTTCTGAAAAAGCGCTTGCGCCCCATGTGAGCCATATCAGCATCATGGATAAGCTCTTCCAACAGTCCTTGCGGCTCATGACCGGCCACAGTACTCATGATCAGCTTTGAAACCTTCTGCTGCTTATCTTCAGGGTATCCTTGCTTCTTAAAAAACTCCTCGGCATACTTAACACTCTCTGCTTCATGTCCATTGTACTTTTTGATGTATCCTGTGTCATGAAACCAGGCGGCGAGCAGGAGAACTTCCATATCTTCCTTGCCGATTTCGCTCATTTCTCCTAGTTTTTGAGCTATCTCTGCCACTTCCTGCGTATGCGCCAGATTGTGATAAAGTAACTTCTCAGGCAGGTCGTCATTAAAAAGGTTGGTAACGTATTCCTCAGCTTTGTTAACAATTTCAGTAATGTCAGTCTTGCTCTCCTGTGTTTCTGTTTCTTCCTTTTTTGTATCTTCTTTAATTGTCATATATTATTGTAGGTTGATAATATGCGCTTGTATCAAATGGCCTCCTCCCAGGCCACACATCTGAATTCAGGATGTTTTCTAAGATATGTCTCCACAAATTCACACCCCGGTATAATCTGTATATGCTCCTTTTGAGCAAATATCAATGCATTGTGCAGCAGTGAAGAAGCCACACCTCTCCCTCGCAGATCTTCATGCACATTGATATAGTTAAGGTCAAATACATGCGGCGATATTTGCCTGAATTGCAAATAACCTTCTTTACCGTCTACAGTAGTTGTAAACCTCTTGCCAACCATATCTAATTTAACGGAACAGTCCATAGGCTTTATATTTTAAAATGTTTATAAAGCTGATGTAAAAAGCATGCCAACACCCAAAATATGACCAGAGAAGAAGATGACGAGGTATATTGAGGTCTAAGAAACCTCTCTTGTGGCAAAAATTCCACAACAGAAGTTCTTAATAAGCTGTAAACCTGAGACTAATGCCATGGAACATCGTTTGTTCTTGTTATCAGAAAACGGAAAAATATGTCACTGTTTAAAAACAAAAATGATATTCTGAATTTTGCACTGGCTCAAGGTGCTGTAATGGTCAGCGGACTGGTTCTAAAAAAAGCTTTCGACTATGGTTATAAGAAAATAAACAAGAAAGACCCGCCCAAAAGCATCAGGAGCAATAGACATACTATTGCCCACATTGTAGGATGGAGCATGCTCACCGGAGCTGTGGCAGGGATAGCCAGATTACTCACCACAGATATAATCAAAAATGATATAGACCCACATTATCTGGAGGCACCTGAGGAGCTTTCTTAATGCTATTAGGCGAGACGTTTTTTAGGAAGCTACTCCCGCAGACATCTTTCCTATTGGATAAAATTTATTTTCAACGATGGCAGAGCTAAAATGCGGCTTTACTAAACTTCCTGGAGTTTGGTAAAGCCGGCTTGTTCTGTAATTATCTGTAGCTAATACCCTCAGCCAGTAGTAATCCCAGCCTTTCAGACCTTTGGTAAGTAGCATACTATGATCAAATGGCTGCGCCTTTTGCTGATAGATTGTGCCTTTTCAAGGCTGACAAACAAAGAAGGCTTGCGCTATTAAAACACAAGCCTCTTTAAGGATACTGTACTTAACCGAATATTTTATTCAGCCAATTCTCTTTCAAATTCATTAAGCTGCACGATAGCTCCTGCTATCAGCCTTCGCTGCTTTTGTAACCTGTCTTTAATGTACTGAGGCACCTCCGAATTCATAGCCTTATCGTATACATCCAGTGCCTCCTTCTCCCCGGTTCTGGCTTCATTGATCACCGTAGCATCTTCTTTACCCGAGAAAGCAGATTTGATATCCAACCAGTTGCGGTGGAAATACCCCTTTACTGTACCGGAGTCCTTCAGCTCGGCACCTCTGTCTCTCATATCGTTTTTCAGTTCTTCGATGAACAGCTTCCTCTGCTGGGCAAGCCGGTGAAATATAGTCCTGAACTCTTCGTTTTCAACATCTTCTGCTGCCCGCTCATATCCTTTATATCCATCGTGGCATATGTCGAGCACATCTTGTATAGCTTTCTTTTCAGTATTCATAACGTATTGATTTATCATTCGGAAAAACCATATATTTTATGGTCATTCTTATCCAGTACATACGCAGAAATTATTCCATTGAGCATATGGAAGATATACCGCTATTTTGTGAGGATTTAGCGTTGCCATAAATGGCCAATGTGGGTATCAAAACCCACAAACACGGTTTAAAGCTGCTTTTTGATTAAATTAATGAAAAGCTCTCTTCCTGCCCGCGGTCCGATGGAATTATAGCATTCGTCAAATACCTTAAAATCAAAATAGGGTGCGAAGTATCCGGTATAATCATTTTTGCAGCCTCCATAGGGCGGGTGGTTGCTATTCAGCTTATCATTAAAAAGCAGCCCCACCAAGTGACCTCCGTTGTGCAACAGTTCAGCACATTTGCTTGCATAATCGCCTCTTTGAGATGGGTGAAGTGCGCAAAAAAAGGTCTGTTCGATAATGAAGTCAAACTTCCTCGTAAGGGCAAAAAAATCTTTATGCAAAAGATGGTTTGAGGGAAAGTCAGAGCATCTGGCCGCAAAATTCTGCAGTGGCAGGGCAGAGATATCCACCAGGTATACATTTTCAAAGCCCTCCTGATGCAGGTATTCAGCTTCATAGGCATTGCCACACCCCGGGATAAGAATTGAAACAGATTTATCTTTCAACTGATCGAAATAGGCTTTAAGTGGTGTAGTTATTGCACCGGTATCCCATTGGGTTTGCCCTTCATGGTAGCGGGTGTCCCAATAATTTTCGTCGAGTTGCATATCTGCCATGTCAATGGTAACGTTAAGTGCTACAAATGAAAGAGATTCTATTGAATTATATCAAATAAAAGATAATTTTACGCTGCATGTTATAATTAAACTAACTATGACTGAAAATACATCTAATAACGATCCAATTAAAAAGGATGAACATAAAGAACAGCCTGTAAGCAGGGATAACAAAAAATCGAACAGGAAGACGGCCATCATTGTAGCCATTCTTGCGATAATCATCATTGTTCAGGGCATCAAGATCTATCTGGACCACCAGGAAAGTGTGGCTACGGAAAACCAACTGGCCAGTACGGAGCAGGAACTGGCCGTAACCATGCAACGCCTTACGGACATAAGCCATGAACTGGACGAGAAGATTGCCGAAATAGAAAAACTCGGTGGTGATGTTTCCGAACTTCAGAAAGCCAAGGCTGATATTGAAGAGGAACTCAACCGTCAGCAAAGGGCCAACCGCAGCACGATCAGAAACCTAAAAGACAAAGTGGGTGGCTATGAGGTGCTTCTCAAAGCTAAAGACGAAGAAATCGAAAGGCTGAAAAATGTGAATACAGAACTTTTGACTGAAAACACATCGCTTAAGACTGAAAAGAATCAATTGTTCGATTCTCTTAGTCAGGTTACCAAATCGAAAGACGAGCTTATCTCCAAGGTGGAGCTGGCATCTCAGTTGAAAGCGGAAAATATCACAATCTATGCAGTCAACAGCCGTGGCAAAGAGCGCGAGGCACCTTTTAAAAGCCGGCAGGCCGATAAAATAAAGGTAATCTTCAATATTGCCGAAAACAAGGTAGCTCCTATAGAAGGTAAAAACATCATGGTGCGTATTGTAGATGGCAACGGACAGGTGATTTTTGATGTAGCCAAAGGTTCAGGTACATTTATGTACGAAGGTAAGGAAGAGTTTTATACCTCCAACAGAGAGATCCTTTTTGATAACACCCGACAGCAATTGACCTTTGAATATGAAAAAGGCAGCGAATGGGAAGAAGGTCTTTATACCCTTGAGGTTTACACTGAAGGATATAAGATGGGAAGCAAGCAATTCGAAGTAAAATAAAATAACTCTCAGTTTCACGAAAGAGGTTGTATTAAAAAGTCAGGACTTTTGATACAACCTCTTTCTTTATACGCCCCTGCTTTCTGAGATATGATCAATCTACATGGAAAACAGAAAAAACCGACAAGAAATAGCACTAAACACCCTGGAGATATTAGAACAGGGTTCATACACCAATAAAAAAGGCGAACAGGTTTCTATAAAAGAACAGCAAACCTTTGCCGAAGAAAATACCACGGTTTACTCACCTGAGACTAGTGACAAGCTTCTGAAACATGAACTTTCACCATTATTTACCAAGCCAGCCGAGATTAATGTGAATAGCAAAACCACGCTGGATGCCGTAAGGGATATGATATCCCATGGTCATGCCGATGTGGTTTGTTTGAATTTCGCTTCGGCAAAAAACCCGGGTGGCGGCTTCCTGGGAGGAAGTCAGGCCCAGGAAGAAAGCATAGCCAGAGCTACGGGGCTATATCCCTGTTTATTAAAAGCACTACCCTACTACGAAACAAACAGGAGATTCAAGTCATGCTTCTACACCGATTATATGATCTACAGCCCCGCTGTACCGATACTGAAAGATGAAAATGGCTCTGTATTGGAAACACCTGTACAAACGGGGATTATCACCGCACCGGCTGTAAATGCCGGGGTAGTCAGAAAACGGGAACCGGAAAAGCTTGATGATATAGGCCCGGTGATGAAAAGAAGAATTTCAAAAGTGCTTCGGATAGCCCTCCTTCACGAACATACCTCCATTGTACTTGGAGCCTGGGGTTGTGGCGTATTTGGCAATGACCCAGATGAAGTAGCGCAGTACTTCAAAGATGTCATCGAGGCCGAATACCTGTACAGCTTCAGACAGATCACCTTTGCCATCTATGCTCAGAACGACAGGTTTATCAAACCTTTTACACAGGCGTTTGGACGTCAGTTCTAAGTTTTACGGTTCAGAGTTCACGGGTTCAGAATTCCCCGAGGCGACTTTTGTTTACAACACAGGTTTTTCTGGGAACAAACTAAAACCTGTGGAGTAAATGGATTGGAAAGTAAACAAGTAAAGTGAAACTTACCACTGAAATCAGTAAACCGCGCTTATTGTTATTATACGAGTTTGCTATTGCCTTTTGCTATTAACAACTGTCTGTTAGCAAAGAGGTGAAAATTTAGGGTCTCCTCAGAAATTCAGCTTGATCCATTTTTCTCAATGTGATCAAAACCCTGTAAATATGCATAAAAAAGGCCGCATCTTCCGATGCGGCCCTCAATGTTAATTCTTTTTACCTGTAATATTAGTACAGATACTCTAAAGCTACTCTGTCGTAGTTGCCAAATTCGCCATCCTCTCCAGAAGAGAAGCAAGCATTCATAATTGAATTTGCATCGTATCCAGTAGGAGTACCAGGGATAGGGTTTGCACCTACACCACCGTCACCTTCGTTACCACCTGATCCGCAAGAGTAAGAACGGTCGAAGTAGTCAGTGTGACGAAGACCCAGGCAGTGACCGATCTCGTGAGTGATCACGTGCTCCACTACGTTAGTACCATAGTTGCTTGTACCAGACTGAATCTGAACAAACTTGTATGGATTACCACCACTAGGGAAACCGGCTTGTCCACCGCCGCCGCCACTTACTCTGTAAACTACGATGTCATAAGAGCTGTAGTTTGTACCGAAAGTAAGCGTGAAGTTAAGGTTAGTGTTCAGCGCATTATAGTTATCAATAGTCCACTGCAAAGCAGTTCTCATAGTATTGTCCAATGCATTTGAACCTCCGGTGTATCCTATTACTCTGATAGTTCTAGGTAATCCACCTACAAGGTTATTGGTACGATACTGCTCACCAACAGGGCCTTTGTAATAAATACTGCTGTTAAGCATTTGAGATAAATTCTCAGGAGTGATAACTATATCTCCTTCAAGCAGATAGTTTCCGGCTTCGTAAGCAGGATCAAGCATTTCCTTTTTACCGGTAACATCGATATCACCAACGTCGAAACCCAGTTCGCCGAACTGTGCCATAACAGCATCAGTAATTGCAAGTTGATTGTCGGTTGAGGTTGGTGCAACTTCCTCTTCTTGAGAACAAGAGGATACAAGAACAGCTACCATGGCAAACGCACACACGATCGCCAGAGCGTTTTTAACATTCTTCATAAATAAAATTGGTTTAGGTTGAAAAAAATTTCGATCGCAAGATAGGACTTGTTGAGGATACAAAAGCAAGCAAATTTGGATATTTACTTACTCATGTAATATTTATATGCAAAATGCTTAAAATTTTGGAATTTTATTTTTCAGGAGATGTAAATATTAGAATTTTATTTCAATTTGAAAAATAAGCACAAAATTAGTTTTCTGAAATTATGTAATGTTTCATGAGAAATTAGATAGTTGAGCAC
>NZ_SMLW01000572.1 GCF_009711405.1 Fulvivirga kasyanovii
CCTGAATCTCCAATAGTTATAGCATACCACGAGGGCCTGAATTCTACAATCACATAATTGATAGAATCCTTGATAAATCGCTTTTCAAAACGAATCTCAGTATTTAGCATAAATGCCCGCTGATCATCTCCAGTGATATGAAAATTTGCGTCTTGAGGCATGTCATCAATAACAGGTAAATCAACGGCATCCAGCAAATTCAAATTCTCGTCAATATGAAGCAATGCCGCCTGATTAGCTTTTTTCCGATAGCAAATTAATAATCCATATGCTGTTTGGATTGAAGAAAAAATGTCCAATGTCCCATGTGGGAATAGTCTGCCTGACTCATTTTCTAATATTCGCAGTGTCATCTTCAAGTTCAAAGTACACTGCGAATATATACTTTAATGATTAAGAAAGTTCAGCAAATAACCCCTATAGTCATAGTAGTCGGGATGCTCCAGCACGTCTTTACGGTTTCTAGGGCGCTCGATCGGAATTACCAGTTCATCGCCAATTTTGGCGTATGGCCCACTGGTCATCATGATCACCCGGTCTGCCAGAAAGATGGATTCATCTACATCATGGGTGATGGCCACTGCTGTGATCTGCTCTTTCTGCCAGATCTCAAGCAGCACATCCTGAAGCTCTCCACGGGTGAGTGAGTCCAGCATGCCGAAAGGCTCATCCAGGAGGAGTACTTTGGGTTTCAGTGCAAAAGCCCGGGCAATGCCCACTCTTTGTTGCATGCCCTGCGAAAGGTCAGTAGCTCTTTTGTAAAAATCGTTGCCCAGGCCAACCTTGTCCAGATAGTATTTGCAGATATCCTCTTTTTCTGCCCGGGATGCTCCGGGGAACACCTGTTTGACGCCTATCATTACATTTTGCAGGGCAGTGAGCCAGGGCAAAAGGCTGGGCGACTGAAAAACAACCGCCCGGTCGGGGCCGGCATCCCTTACCACATCATCATCTACGAGGATCTGCCCGCCGCTAATTTCATTTAACCCGGCCATCATGGTCAGTAGTGTTGATTTGCCACATCCGGAATGCCCGATAATGGAAACGAACTCTCCCTGCCTGATGGAAAGCTGCAAATCATCGAGCACTACATATTCCCCTTTTGGAGTAGGATATACTTTTCGCAGATCCTTACAGACAAGCATTTCCGGGCTAAGTACTGGCTCTGGCATATACGATATTACTTCTTGCAGTTGTGTTTGCATGGTCTGAGGGGTTTAAAAGTATTTGACTTTATCTTTCTTCTTCTTTCTGCCGAAAATGACTCTTCCCGGCATGGTCGGTTTGAGGTCAGGCAGGATGTATTTCTGATCGCTCACCTGCCTTCTTGTGGCACCTACCTCAATCAGGTATTCTAAAATGTCATTTCTCAACCTTTTGTACTGAGCGTCTTTGTTGATGTTGGTTACGTCCCGGGGGCGTTCAAATGGCACCTTAAATTCAGGCCCCAATGTCGCCTTAGGGCCGGGAGTCATAGGAATGATGCGGTCAGCCATCAGTATGCCTTCATCCACATCATTGGTGATCAATATGGCGGTTTTCCTGTCCCTGCTCCAGATCTTGATGATCTCCTCCTGGAGTGAGCCCCGGGTAAGGGCGTCCAATGCACTCAAAGGTTCATCCATCAGCAGTATCTCAGGGTTCATGGCCAGTGCCCGCGCTACGGATACCCGCTGGCGCATACCGCCGGAAAGCTCAGATGGTTTTTTGTCTTTAGCCGGAGTTAAGTTCACCATTTCAATGTAGCTCAAAACGTGGGCTTCTTTCTCCGATGACGACATTTTTGGAAACACCTGATCTACGGCCAGTTTCACATTGCTGTACACCGAAAGCCATGGCAGCAGGGAGTAATTTTGAAAAATCACGCCCCTGTCAGGCCCGGGGCCGGCAATGGGCTCACCTTTAAGCAGCACCTCACCGGCATCCGGAAATATCAGTCCGTTGATCAGGTTGATGAGCGTGGTTTTACCACTTCCGGAAAACCCTACGATAGCTAAGAATTCCCCTTCCCTGACGCTCAGGTTGATGTCTGTAAGCACATCGATCCTGGAAGAGCCGGCACCGAAGGATTTTGAAACGTTATTCAGTTCTAATATGGCCATTACGCTATTCCTTTATTGAAACTCATCATATTTTGCACACTCAGCATGATGCGGTCCAGCAGGAAACCGATGATACCGATCACGAACATAGCCACGATGATCTTGGCGTTGGAGTCGTTCGCACCATTCTGAAATTCTTCCCACACAAAAGACCCTAACCCCGGGCTTTGTGCCAGCAGTTCTATAGCTATCAACACCATCCAGGCAACCGATACAGTGATCCTAAGGCCGGTAAAAATGAGCGGCAATGAAGCTGGAAGTACGATTTTGAATATATTCTGACCGATGCTGAGTTTCAGTACTTTCGCCACATTGATATAGTCTTTATCTACTGTGCTTACTCCCATGCTCGTATTGATCAGCGTAGCCCACATGGCGCAGAGCCCCACACTGATGGAGGAAATAATGAATGATTTGTCTATGCTTGGATCAGTGATGACCGTTTTCACGATCATAAAAACCAGTAGCAACCACACCACCGGTGAAACCGGCTTAAAGATCTGGATCAGCCAGTTGAAAGAAGTTCTCAATGAAGCGCTCAAGCCGATAACGATCCCGATAGGCACTGCTATGAAAACTGCCAGTAAAAAACCTGCAGCCACCGTCTTCAGGCTTGTCCCGATCTGGTCAAGGAACGAAGGTCTGCCGGTGTAGGTAATTGGGGCCAGCCCCTGAGCTTCCCTTTCAGAATTGGTGTCTGCCACCCTGGCCTTGAAATCAGCTTTTTTCTCACTAATGCTTAGGTGGTCTTGCCACAATGCCTTGAAAGCCGTATACACCTGTGCTGGTGATGGCAGCGTATTGGGCTGGCAGGAAACATCTCCCGACTCAATACATTTCCGCATGGCCAGTGCCGCTTCTTCTCCCTGCTCTGCTCTTGCCTTTTCGATCCTTACTTCAGCTTCGCTGTTGTACAATGCTGTAGCTCCGGCGTACCAGATGGCTATAAACAAGAAAATGGACAGGAGCGGAAGTAAAGCTTGTTTAAAGAATAATTTGCCGTTTTTGGCCGGTTCCTCTCCGCTGAATAACCGGATCAGGGGTTCTGTAAAACCCAGACCGATCGTTTTTAACATTTTAATGGACTTGTCCTTCATGGCGTTGGTATTTATGAAGTGATAATTAAATTCAGGTGCTGGTGCGAGGGCCGGTCAAACCAAACCCTCAGGCACCAACGCCTATTTTTGTTTACAGGCTTTCGTCTTTATTTCCGATTTTGAAGCTGTTGATGTAGCCTATGGGATCTTTGCCATCATAAGCAGTACCGTCAATAAAATCACTGGTGACTGGCTTATAACCATCTGTATCAGGAATGTCTGCGGCATCTATTTTACCTTCTTTCACGAGAAGATCAGCAGCCTCTTTCCAGATATCCGGTCTGTAGATATCTTTGATGGTAGTGTGGTACCAGTCTGCAGGTTTGCTTTCCGGGATTTGCCCCCACCTTCTCATCTGGGTCAGGAACCAGATGCCATCGGAGTAGAACGGATAGGTGGCATGATACCGGTAGAACACATTGAAATCAGGCATGCTTCTCTTATCTCCTTTTTCAAACTCAAAGGTTCCGGTCATAGAGTTAGCGATCACTACCGAATCGGCACCTACATAGGCCGGCATAGATAGGATGCCGACTGCTTTGGGCCTGTTGCCTGGAGTATCCAGCCACTTGGCTGCTCTTATCAGCGCCTTGGTTACGGCAATGGCCGTGTTAGGATTCTGTTCCACAAATTTCTTTGTCATTACAAATACCTTCTCAGGGTTGTTTTTCCAGATATCATAGTTGGTGGTTACAGGCACACCTATTCCTTTGAACACGGCCTGCTGGTTCCACGGCTCGCCTACGCAGTAGCCATAGATAGTTCCTGCCTCAAGGGTCGCCGGCATTTGGGGCGGAGGAGTTACAGAGAGTAATACGTCTGCATCTACCTGCCCCTGTATGTTTTCTGCTGTGTAGAAACCGGGATTGATTCCTGCTGCGGCCAGCCAGTACCTGATCTCATAGTTGTGCGTAGACACCGGGAATACCATGCCCATTTTGAAGGGCTTACCAGCGTTTTTGTAATCTTTCACTACTGGCGCCAGAGCATCCGCCTTGATGGGGTGTATGGGTTTGCCATCGGCATCTGCCGGCACATTGGGTTTCATGGCAGCCCATACCTCATTGGATACGGTGATCCCGTTTCCATTAAGGTCCATAGAGAATGGCGTTACCAGCTCAGCCTGGCGACCGAAACCGGCACCGGCAGCAATTGGCTGACCGGCAAGCATGTGCGAACCATCCAGTTGGCCATCGATCACTCTGTCCAAAACATTCTTCCAGTTAGATTGTGCCTCTATGGTCACAAACAGCCCTTCATCTTCGAAGTAGCCCAGCTCTTTGGCAATGGCCAGTGGTGCCATGTCGGTCAGTTTGATAAACCCGAAGGTTAGCTGTGGTTTTTCGATCAATAGCTTATCTCCTGATTCTGCGGTTTCCTGTGAAACTGCTTTGTCTTTGGAATTTCCTCCTGTGCAGGCCGTCCAGATGGCTGCTATGATCAGGAGGGCTACAGTATTTTTTAAGATCCTCATTATGAATATGTTTTTAATGGTTATCGAATTATTTTGAAGTGAACAGCGTTGGTTTGAAAGTAATCATGGTCCATGCCCAGCATTGCAGGGCACCTTTATCACCACCTCTCAGCGCCTCCATGGTGTCGGTAGCAAACATTTGTGAATAACCCAGATTCCAAACTACCCCACCTTTAAGTTTTTTTGTGAACACAAGATCCACTTCTGTGCCCATAGCCTTGTCGAGCTCTGTTCCATCTTCAGCCAGCTGGGTCGATCCGGTCAGGAACTCGTGTACGTGAGCGTTTAGTGCACCACCCGCCACCTTGAAACTTGTTTTCAGATAAATATCGGTTACACCGACGGAGCCATTGGCTGGCCCTACATAGAAGTAGTCCATGAAGCCATTGTGTGCGTGGTTGGTACCAAAATCAGGACTGAAAGCAGTAACATCCGTTGAGGTGTCGTCATCGTCTTTACCTGAGACATACTCTACTCCCAGGGTCAGTGGAGTTACAGGGGTCTCAACAGTGGCGTTGATACCAGCCAACAGGGCACTGACCTTGTTGTTGTTTAATTCGCCTGTCTGATAGTAGAAATCGCCCGCCAGTTTAACCCCACCTAATTTTTTTGATCCTACAAATCCGAAGGTTTGCTTGTATGAAACGGTCGTGTCCGCATTTTGGTAACCGGCATTGAAGGCAAGCAGGGAAACAGACCCGTCAGTAATTGCCTTGTTGAACCATGCGTACTGAAAGGTTTTGTAGCTACCACTCACGGAGTAGTATCCCGCTCCAGGGGCTTGCAGAAAACCGGGTTCTGGCACATCGTCGTCCTGGTTATAAGCGAATCCGAGGTGCAATTTCGATTTTCCCTTCTCATAAAGGAACAGCAAGGCATCGTGTCGCCGGCCTTGCTGCGCCCATTCCAGACCTCCAAGAAACCTTTGGTTGTCATAAGAAATGATCTGACGACCTGCTTTTACCGAAAACGCATTGGTGAAATAGTATTGCCCCCAGGCTTCGCTAATGAAAGTTTTACCGTACTCTTCCTTGAAGATTTGTGAGGTCTCCCCCCATACGCGTATGTCCTGAAAGGCTACCCTGAATTTGATAGTCGAATCTGCGTAATCCAGATAAAGACGTGATCGCTGCTCCGTAAAAAAGGCAGGATCTTTGGCTTCATCCGTTAAAGTCTTGAACCCATTGCGAAGCTCTGTTCGCGGACGAACTTCTGCGGTGACAGTAACCTGCGCCCTGACACCATAGTACCCAAGGGCCAGAAAGAGCGCTGTTAAATAAGTAAATTTCTTCATGTCTTTTAATTTTAAAGCTTGGTTGATACGCAGTTAAATACGTATAAATACGTAGTTTTATACAAACCTAGAGACAATCGCCGAGATTGTTTGTGTATCAAAGGCAGGAACAAACAGCTTTTTAGTACATAAAAAAACCTGCGAAATGGCAGGTTTTATTTATAAATCTATGAATTACAGCTATTTAACTATAAATGAAGTAATTATGCTCTGAGATCTCCTTACTAAGTAGTTCTACGTTTTTTATCACGATATGCTTCCCAGGGGTTTCAATCAGGCCTTCTTTTCTAAGTGCGGATAAGGTGCGGATGACCTGCTCTTCGGTGGTGCCGGCAAAGTCCGAAATCTCCCTTCTGGATAATTGCAGGTTGAGCGCATCGTTGGTTCTTCCAAATTTTCTGTTGATATATAACAACACATCGATCACTTTTTCACGCACGGTCATCTGCGCAAATTTCTTCACTTTGGTTTCACTCCGGTTGAGTTCTTCGGCATAAAATATCATCAGATCATAGGTCAGCAAGGGCACCTCCATGAGCATTTCCTTTAGAATATCATTTGAGAAATTGCATAAAACGGCATCTTCAAGCGCCACAGCATTTATTTGGTAGGTGAGACCGGCCCCGAAACCCCGGTGCCCGATAGTTTCTCCATGGCCGGTGAAGCGGACAATCTGCTCCTTGCCGTTGAATCCGGTTTTGGCAACTTTGACTTTACCTTCCTGCACAAAGTATAAACCGTGTACAGGTGATCCTTCGATGATGAATGTTTGTCCTTTCTTGCACCGGATGGTGGATTTACGCTCCACAAAAGACCTTAATTTCTCATTAAGATTTCTTTTGATGATGCAATGGTTATTGTGGCAGTTGAAGCAATCCATAAGTCAGTAATTTACGTAAAAATACGTAATTATTTAAACAAATGCTATCTCATGCTACCCTCACAAAGACAGTACGATCCGAATATCACGGATTAAGTTCTATCCGCACAGGTGCACAAATTTTTTACTATTGATCATCAGCGTTTTAGGAAAAAATCAAACAAAAACAAACGCAACATAGTTGCAATTAAGAAGAAATTATGATTTATTGCCGCCATTATTTCAACCAAACCTAAATATTACTATTATGAAAAAAACCAAATTTTTATGGGCTGCGGCCATGATGTGCGGAATGGTATTTTCCTGTAACGAACAGGAGTCCCCTGCACTGGAAGACAAGTTGGTCAATGACGCCGTTAGTGCAGATCAGCTAATCCCCGACCAGTACATTGTGGTGTTTAAGGATGATGCCATGACCTCAGGCAGGCTTAATGAGCCGACATTCACAGACCGGACTGATAAAGTAGCCTACTCCAGGGAAGCAACAGCCAGAGCTAAAGAGGAGCTAAGTGGATTTTACCGCGAAAAGGATATACGTCCTGCCCAGGTGAAAGCCGAATTCACCTCTGTGTACAGTGGCTTTGTGGCAAAACTGGATAAGAACAAGCTCGCCCAATTGCAAAATGACCCAAGGGTAGATTTTATTGAGCAAGACAGGGTAGTAGAGCTTGACTTTGAAGTAGAAGCTGTTTACACTGCGGACGAACTTCCTAAAGACTTGAGTAATGGAAGGGAAGCTGCACAAAGCACTACCTGTGCTATCCAGAATGCCGGCGGCGCTGGCAATGGTACCGGTGGCAATACGTTCATCTGGATTGTAGATACCGGTATAGACCTGGATCACCCTGACCTGAACGTAAACACTTCTTATTCCAGGTCTTTTGCTGACTCCAGCCCGGATGATGCCAATGGCCATGGTACACACGTGGCTGGTATAGCTGCCGCCATTAGCAACAGCTATGGTGTAGTGGGTGTTTCAGCAGGAGCTACCGTGGTTGCTGTAGATGTACTGGGTACAGGCTCTGCCAGCACTTCAACCATCATCAGTGGTATGGATTACGTAGCTTCCAATGATATTTCCGGCGACGTGGTTAACATGAGCCTCGGACCACGCAGCAGAACAGGCTGCTCCAGCTCCAGTGCTTACAGAAGCGCATTGGAGAGACTGAATGATCAATCTCTTATTGCTTTAGCTGCTGGTAACTCATCAGACGATGCCCAGTATTACGATCCTGCATGCCATAACCTGAGCGGGGTTTACACAGTTGCATCTATGACGTGTAGCGGTTCATTTTCATCATTTTCAAATTACGGATCTCCGGTTGACTGGATCGCGACAGGCAGCAGCGTAACCTCTACTTACAGAGGTGGTGGCTATGCTACTTTGAGCGGAACATCTATGGCTTCACCAGTGGTAGCCGGCGTTCTACACGAAAGAAGCGGCGCTCCACGACAGTGTGGTAGCGTAAGCTACGGAGGCAGGACTTATAAAATAGCCTGCCGTTAAGGATTATTAACGCTTATCACTAAAAGAGCCGGTCATTATTTGATCGGCTTTTTTACGTTGGTTGTAGAGACAATGAAATTAGATATTTCTTAAAGACGCATCATTCTGTTAGTCTCGGTCAATAAGCACCGCTTCATGGTTAAATATTTTATATCTTTGAAGACTAAAACCATTATTTAAAGCACAGTGAAAGATAATCTCACTCCGTCAAATAATGCTTTTGGCAAGCTCTTATCAATCGCTATCCTTATAAGCTTCTTTGCTTGCCATTCAAAAGTAAGAACATCAGAAGATGGGAACACTTCACCAGTGGCTCTGATAAGCGTTGATACAATCATAAAAAGCACCCAAAAGGATAGCTTCACCATCAACAAACCCAGCTCAACAGATACCATACCCACTACTAACTTATCACTGGATTCATCGCTGTACCCCTTACTACCCCACCTATCTGACCAGCAAGTGATTCTCCGGAAAAAGTCTCAGAAAAATACCGATCACCCATTTGTTCCTGATAGTAAATACACTCATGGCGTTTTTGACCAGGGAGCCATAGACCTAATACTTAATAGCATCAATGGCGAACCCCAATATCTCTATGGCCAGGCAGGAACTGAAGGGGATGAACTGGAATTTCTCGTTTATAGTATGACTTCAAGGCAACTGGATCAATATAAAGCAGGGCACACTTACCGAATCTACTGGGCTGAGACTATCTGTCTTATGGAGCCGTTCGACCATGGTTATCAGCGCTGCTACATTGTTTATAGGATAGAACCCTGATTCTATCATAGAACCCCCACACAGTTGGCGCAACTCTACAACTTAACTTAAAATAAGGTGTCCGCGCAGACTAATTCATTAGTATAATCTTCGCATATAAAGAGTGCCCAAGGCCTGTAGTGAAATAAATTAAAATCACATGCAGCTTTGCTAAATCATGCCCATGTAGAATACCACATGATCACCCGGCAGCGACTGTTCTTATAAATTTCAGCTTCCCTCCTTTAAACTCCAGATGGCCGCCGTAGGAGTATTCTTCTTCAGAATAAAATTGGCTTGGGTAGCTAAAAGCATCATTTGACTCCATGAGCTCAGAATGTCCCCACGGACTATGCATCATGATAGATATAAAATTGCCGTTGATGCGTATCTCCTTACGCTCACGGTAAAGGCCGTTGTCGGTGGTAATGGCGTATAAAGCCTGATCTTTAAACCACGATATATCACTAACAGGTATCGAACCCAGGATTTCTTTTAGAACTGCTAAAGCGGATTCATACTGATCAGGATCTGCTACAAACTCTCTAACCACAGCGTGATTATCGGTCAGTACTGCCGTCTTAAGCCGCTGCAACTCTGCTAACATTTGATCCCTTTCAGCCTTAATTTTACTTTCCAGTTTCTTGAAGAGCTCGATATTATGCGTTTCGTTTGAGTTTAATTCCGCTGCTGAGAAGGTTTTGGTCGCGCTGGATCGGTACCAGCCAAATTGTTTAAAGTACTCCTCCAAACGTTCATTTTGAAATTTATAGCCATGGCGAGCGAATATTTCATTTCTCAACAGCTCTATTTCATACAACTTATTTTCTGCCAGATCAACCTCTTTGTAGGCCTTCACAGAGCAGGCTGAGCAATCCGTCAATTTTTGTGCGTACCCTCCGCTGATACTGAGCAAAAGAATAATTAATGTGAGTTTTATATTCATGGGTAGTTTTTAAGTTACACCACAAAACTAAAGTATTTTATAAATCGATTTAAAACTCCAGTTTAAAATACATTCCTACCTGATTGTTGTTTAAAGTGGGGAGCAGGGTAATTTCCCTGGACTTTTTGAAAGGGTTCCAATTCTTTAGTGGCTCAAAATGGTAGACCAGCTTGGTGACCAAAATTCCTACTCCTGCCCCTACCATTACGTCGGAAATCCAATGTCGATTATTAACTATGCGCAAGCCACCAACTAAAGTGGTAGAGCCATACCCACTCCAGGCCAACGCAGGAGAGCTATCTTTAAACTCCTCATACAAAACCGCGGCATTGGTAAATGAAAAGGAAGTATGACCGGAAGGAAAAGCCTTAGAATGCCCGTTTGGCCGATCTTTGTCGATTAAATTCTTCCCGGCATGGGTGATCCCTGCCGTTATGATGTTGACTATGGCCAGATATTTTGTTTGGTCAAACCAATGATTCTTGGCTTTTGCCCCTAAAAGGTCCGCCGTGTAAAGCGTTACTACAGGCGTATATTGAATTAAGTCATCTATGGGAAGCTGAAAATCAATGGCATTTTCTGTACCGTCATGAAAACTGGTTTTGATTTCGTTTTCTAAACGGCTTCCGCTTAATGCTGATCCCAAAATGATCAATGAACCCGGAACTATAAATTTCTTGATTTTCATTCTTTCCCTTCCAGTTTCGGTCTGAAGGGAACCCGCTCCCGGTTGAGCATATGCCTGATGAGTGAACGTACATACGAACAATAATAGGACAAGTGTTACTTTTTGCATGATTCTACTTAGTAATAAACATTAATCTCTGATGAGAAACTTATTTTAAAATGAACCGCAAACGTGAGGATAAAGAAGAAATACGAAGTTCCAGATTATCAGAACCTGACGAATAAGTACTAATTGGTGGGTGTTTTAAACTATCCGGAACTCCTTTTTGAAGTTAGCAGGTGTGGTTCCGGTTTCTTTTTTGAAGGCAGTATAAAATGCGGTTTTGGAATTAAACCCAGCTTCGAAGCCAATCGCTAAAAGGCTGTATTGATCAAAATCAGGATCGAGCAACATTTTTTTAACCTCTTCGACCCGGTAGTAATTCAGGTAATCAGGAATATTTTTGTCTGATTGCTCATTAATGATCTGAGAAAGATAACCAACACTGATACCCAATCTTTCGGCAATGTCGGCCCTGCTTAAGTTAGGATTGCGATAAATGTTTTCTTCCTCAAAAAGACGGATCATTTGTGTGAAATAATGATTAACAGAGCTCTGAGGGGATGAGCCTTCCGGCTTTAAGCTTTTCTCCTGCTGCTTCTCTTCAACTACCTTTCTTATTTCATACCTGTTTTTAGCCAGCCTGAATTTTAATATCCCTTTATAACCAATCCAGTAAAATAATATGTTGATCAAAATCCAGATGATATAGCTAAAATCTTTTTGAGAAAGGCTCTCCAATGTGACAATGACGATCCATATGATAGTGAGCACTACGTGGAAGCCGTAGAAGATCTTCACCCACTTCATGTTGCCTTCCAAAAGCCGGTTTGGCGTCACCTTTCTTCTGAAGATCAGGAAGTACTCAATGACTAATAACGAGATATTAAAAACAAAGGAAAAATAAAATTCCACCCCAAAGAAGACGGGCATCCAGGATCTGTCTTCAATGGAATACCAGTCGAAATAGACATCACCACCCACATAAAGGTTGGCAAGTAAAGAGATAACAAACGGCAGGAACAACAGCAGGTGCTTTGGATTGAGCCGGTTATCAAAATTTAAGGATGCTTTATAATAAAAATAGAGTGTTACCGGAAACAGAAGTACCAGCTCTATGTCTTCGAAAAGCCGGAGCCTGGGGCAATTAATATAAATGGAAGATTTGAGAAAAAGTGTTTGTACATTGATCAGTACAATAATGATCAAACTTAAACCTAAAAAAATGTTAGCGTTGGTCCTGAAAAACTTTGACGACAAGATTACAATAGCAAAGAAGAGTCCCTGCATTGTCCCAAAGATGATGACCAAATCAATTAAGTCCAGGTTAATACTCACTCAATTATGGGGTTTTGAACTACGATAGAGGCTCGCTAAAGGATGTTGGTATATTACAGCCCAAAGGTAACATTATATCCTGCATTGCCCTGTATCCCGTTTAAATAAAAGCAACCACCACCAAGCCGGGTCACACCGTTTGTCCCTGGTTGGCCATTATTAGCACAAGTTATTTATTAATTATTGAATGCGATAGTAATTACCATATCCATTATGCGCTACTTTATTTGGAATGTTCGTTCTGTTATTCGTATGTTTACAAAACAGAACGATCGTTCTAGTATTATTAGTCATTAAATAAAATATAAAATGAGCACATTGAAAGGTAAAGTAGCAGTAGTAACAGGAGGCAACAGCGGCATTGGTTATTCAACAGCTAAAAAGTTAAAAGCCGAAGGGGCAACAGTAGTCATTACAGGACGTTCGCAAGAACGTATTAACTCAGCAGCGGCAGAGCTTGGCGTTAAAGGTATTGTTGCAGATGTTATGAATTTACCGGCTATAGACACGGCTGTAGATCAGATTAAAAACGAGTTTGGGAACATTGATATTTTGTTTGTAAATGCAGGTGTCTTTATTCCTATGCCCGTAGGGCAGAATACAGAAGAAGGTTTTGATACTTTAACAGATATTAATTTTAAAGGGGCAGTTTTTACAATCGAAAAATTTTTACCGATCCTTAATGATGGGGGAAGTATTATAAATTTATCCTCAGTTAATGCGTATACAGGCATGCCCAATACATCTATTTACGGCGCTACAAAAGCGGCCCTGAATTCTTATACGCGAGCTGCCGCTACAGAATTGGCTCCACGTAAAATCAGAGTAAATGTGGTTAACCCCGGACCGGTAGCCACTCCTATATTTAGTAAAACAGGCATGTCTGAGGAGCAACTCAAAGGTATGGGAGAAATGATGCAAAACCGCATTCCCCTAAAAAGATATGGAAAGCCTGAAGAAATTGCAGAAATGGTAGCTTTTCTAGCTTCTGACAAAGCCTCTTTTATCACCGGAGCAGAATATAATGTGGATGGAGGCCTTAATGTAAACCCCGTATTTGCTCAATAATTTGGCCGATATTTGGAACGAAAATTCCAACAACATATTTTTGTGGAAGCACATTTTGTGCTTCCACACTTCATATTATGCCAAGAGTAAAATTATTTGATGAAAAGGAAGTGCTGACCAAAGCCATGAACCTGTTTTGGAAGCAAGGCTATTCAGCAACTTCTATACAAGACCTGGTTGCTCATTTAGGAATCAACCGGGCGAGCTTGTATGATACTTTTGGTGATAAAGAAAAACTATTCAAAAAATCCTTTGAGCTGTACCAACAGCAAAGTATTCAAAAAGTCAATCAGTTATTTGAGAACCAACCTAACGTAAAAGAAGGTTTTTCAGAACTTTTCAATAGCTCCATAAGTCAAGCTGTAGCAGATAAAGATAGGAAGGGTTGCTTTGCAGTAAATAACACTACAGAACTTGTTCCGAACAATGTAAGTTGCTCAGAAATCCTATCGAGCAACAGGCGTGCATTTGAAAGCCTGTTTTACGAATACCTAAAAAAGGGTCAAAAGAACGGTCAATTAAAGGAGGGCAAAGATCTGCACTCTTTAGCATCTTTTTTATTTGTCGTTTATAATGGTATCCTGGTCGTTTCTAAAATACAGACCAACAAAAAAGAGCTAACGGATTCTGTCAATTTGGCCTTGTCTCTGTTGGATTAACTAAATGTATCACTAACGCCCTCCGGTATGCAACGTAGGGGATTTCGCCTGCCATAAACAGAAGGCTGAAGCAAGCTGCCTGCACGAGACAGCTACACTTACAAATTGTCATATTCCAACCTCCGCCTACCGTTAGCCTTCTGGCTGAGCAACTACTATTTCCCGGGTTACCAGCCAGCCTTCTCCATGCTTAACCAAATCAATATTGAATATAAACCTCTGTTCTACGCCCGTTAAATTCACTTTACGGGTTACAATTACATGGCCTGAGTCTCCATTGGCTTCAATATGGTTAAAATCAGCCCAATCATTTAACGGAGGATCTCCAATGTCTTTTTTGGCCTGAAACATACTTTTCACGCTTTGCTTATCCAATATCCCGTTTAGCCCATTTTGACCTACCATAAAAACCCTGAGATCTTCATGATAAACCTTTTCCAGTTGTTCAATATCAAAAGTTGTCCCTGCCTTAATTACATTTTCAATGGCCTGTTTCAATGATTCTTCTGCCTGTACTAGCATTCCTTTTGTTTTTAATTTATACCAAATTTTAATTGGTACAAATGTCGGCAGGGACTATGCTTCATACATTATCAAACTGATTTTATGGATAGTCAATCTCAAATCGAGCCAGTTGTTTATGGAAAACCTATGGAGTAAATGGATTGGAAAAGTAAAACAAGTAAAGTGAAACTTACTGCTGAAAACCAGTAAACCGAGCTTATTGTTATATATACGCCTTTGTCTACTGCTTTTGCCGATTGCTGTTAACAACAGTCTGCCAGCAAAGAAGTGAAAGCCTTAGGGTTCCCCAGAAATTACGCTTGTTCCTTGTTTATAATGTTTCCTGAAACTGAAGCGGGGTCAGCCCGGTATGTTTTTTGAAAAAGCGAATGAAGTTGGAGGGCTCATTAAACCCCATTTTAAATGCAATTTCCTGAGAAGTGTATTTTTTTTCTGAAAGGTTTCGCTTTATTTCTAACAACAACCAACTATCGATAAACTCCTTGGCAGTCTTGCTTACAATTTCTTTGCTGATCTCATTCAGGTAATTGTAAGATACATCTAACCTCGCAGCATATGCTTTTGCATTATGTAGCTCATGGTAGTGTTTACTAATTAATTGCTTAAACCGGTGAAAATCTTTAAACCTTTGGCTGTCGTACGTTTTATGAACATTACAAGCCAGCCGCTTGATTTGAAGCAGCAACGTCATAAAAGTAGTATACACAATCTCCAACTTTAAGTTGGTGTTTTCATCTTTAAGGAAGCCCTCGATCAATTGTAAAACAGGTTTTAAAGCACTTAAACTTTCTTGGGCAATTTGAATACGGGAGGTATGATAAATCTGAAGAAATTGAAACAGGTTTTTATCGGTAGTATTTTGTGTAATAAAGTCTTCTTCAAAACCAATTACATAGCCTTTGATGTTAAGTTCTTTGTGAAATGAATGAACCTGGCCTTTACTTATTGGAAGGATCACACCCGGCGATAAAGCTTCTTTTTTAAAGTCTACCGTATGGTAACTTTCCCCCTCTAATACGATAATTAATGCATGGAAGTCAATTCGATGTGGAACAGATAAATCATAGTTCTCTTCTGAAACCCGTTCATATAATTCGTGAATTGGAATAAACTCAAAAGGAACAGGTTGTTTTACAAAGCGTGAAAAAAGTATGTTTTCTATCTTATCTTCCATTATTTATTCTTGCGGGGTTTCAATGGGTTGCAACACTTTAGCAGCAGTACCTCAGAGCCAGATGGTGCTTAATAATTCTGAGAAGTGACTAATAGCCAACCTACCTCGACAGGAAGCCATACGAAGTGAATTTAACCCAGCAGAATCATTCACTTTTTTGCTGCTTTATCATTTTCTGCATGAATACATTGTTAGGTATAGATACCTTTTCATCTTCTTTAGTTTTCAGAATAACGAAAAACAGGCCTATATCACTAACCCTCCCTTCGATGTCATACTCCTTATCCATTATTTTGACAGAGTCGTCTAATTTTACAAAATGGTTAAAGAACAAGATTATCCCGAAGGTTATATTTGACAGGATAGACCACTGCGCAAATAATGCGACGCCTATGACGGTAAGGACTGAACCGATAAAAAAAGCCAACTCCGTCTGATCAACGCCCCACACTATCAAAACAATGGTGAAGAGGATGATGAGAAAAATTATATCAATGCCCTTCTTAACAATTTTCGCCCTTGTTTTCCTCATAAAACTGGTAGCAACCGTTTTATCAATGATTTTATTGGTCACCCCTCGCAGAATCAGATAAACTACGATAGCAACTACTGTTTCGATGATTTTGATATTCTGTATCTTCATTGGCTTTAAAACTTACCGTCTCTGGTCTAAGATAATAATTTTTAGTGTTGGCAAATCAGAAATTTTAAGGTTGCGGCACCGACATATGATGCTTTAAATAATAAAGGTCGATTTCCCTTGCATTGTTTAAGAGTGGAGCATAGAACAGTAAAGCTTTACCAACTTTTGGAAGTTTAGTAAGCCGGCATTTCGCTAGACTTACAGAGAGCTCACTTTGCCTTTGTCAATGCCATTTTCACGGCAAGCCCGGCTAGTACAGAACCCATAAACCATTTTTGAACGCCCATCCAGAGTGGATTTTTCGAGAACCAGATCGCCATTTTGGCAGAGAATAGTACAATCACGAAGTTGACTGTAAAGCTTATCATGATCTGGACTGCACCCAGTTGAAAACTCTGACTTAAAATGGATCCATGTTCTGGTTTTATAAATTGCGGGAAAAATGAAAGGTAAAAGACCGCCATCTTGGGGTTCAGCACATTGGTCATCAGCCCGATGTTAAACAATTTGAGCGGTTTGCTTGCCTTAAGGTTTCGATTTGCATCAAAGATTTTGGCCTTGGATCTTACAGAATTATAAGCCAGATAAAGTAAATACCCAACACCAAGAAACTTGACCACCATAAAGGCATAAGGGATAGCAAAAAATATGGCAGTAAGGCCAAATGAGACCATTAGAATGTGAAACAAAAATCCACACATGACCCCGAAAAGAGATATTACTCCAGCATCTTTCCCTTGTGATAATGACCTGGAGATCAAATAGATCATGTTTGGCCCGGGCGTAAGCACCATAATCAAAGCCGCTAATGCAAATAGTAGTAGATCGTTAATGGGTATCATATTGCTGTTAGTGTTTTTTCAGTCAATGGCTCAATGCTCTATTTCCTCTCTCCGATCTGCGCTATCTTTTCAAGGCAAATTTCTTCGGTTAATTGCTTTAGCTCCTCCACCCTGGCGGCTAAATACTCTAAATCACTTTTCGTGATGTGGTACTCCTTCATTTTATAGCGGGCATCTATATATGCTCTTTTCAGCAACTCAAACAACCGCTTGCTTTCGTTGGTAGACTTCGGGAATACATCAAATCTTTTATCACACATTTCCACTTTTATACCCAGGGTTTCCAGGTTATGGTCTTTGGGGCGGTAGTCGGTAAATACCAGCAAGATGGTGGTGTAGTAGCGCTCTACTGCTTGATGAAGGTCAAATGCGGCCTCATTCAATATTTCTTCACTTACGCTAAACTTATATTTCCTCCACGCATTATTCGCACTTTCAAACCACTGGTCATAGTACTCCTGCGCCTTCTCCTGATATTGCTTTGCAGTGAGCCTTTTAGGTGAGGTCAGTTTGTGTTTGCCTGAGTCGTAGAGTACTATGCCTTCTTCTTTAATATCTTTAAAAAAGTAGCTACCAATGCTTAATGCCTGGTTGAAGTGGTTTATGCCATGAAATATCATGCTTACCGGGGTGGTTACCTCTCCGGTTTCTATAAGCTGGCTTTTTACCTGCTCTTCTATCTTAACTTTGAATGAGAAGTTTTCATGCCGCAGCACTACCAGCAAATCAAAATCGCTCCGGTATTCGTAAATAGTGTCATTTTCTACATAGCTATCCTCAACCCAATCCCCTTTGGCATAGCTCCCGAAGAGGATCAGCATCTCCACTTTGTCCATACCGGAAATAAGCTCAGTAAGCTTTTTCAATTCTTCTCTCTTGTTCTCCGGGATATTTTCTACCGTATTACTCAAACGTCTGGATTTATTTAAGCCTGAAAGTTAATAATTATTATAGTTCTTTTTTGCTGTTTTTTGGCTTTGGGTAATGGTTATGCTGTGGGGGAAATGGAGCAAAATTAATGTTCCAGCTATAAAGATTGGGGACGGTTTGATTGGTTAGGCCCCACTTTACAGCCCAACGCATTATTTTCTATTTTAAGTTACTCCAAACAATTTCATTATTCTTTACGGTGAATCTAGGTAGGAAGTTGAAAATAGAGACAACATCAAATTCAGGTTCCAGGACAATCCACCATTCGAGATTCTCTTTCTTCAAATCAATAGCAGACAGGTAATACATTTTTTGTAATTCAGTTTGGTCTTTTTCCCATTTCGAATCACGAAAGCTTTCTGTCATATATTCAAACAACTTGGTCTTTGCATCAAGCCAATTATTTACAAAATCTTTAATCAATTGAATTTGTCTGCCTGAAGGTTCATTCGGCCCCTCTACTTCAATAGTCAATTCAATTGGAGTGTCAGAAATAGGCATAGCTACGCGCCCAAACCATTCGAATCCGGTTCGGTTTCTATTAAGCTGCAACGTGCCATATTCAGCTAGTTCAAATTGGGGTTTCTTTATTTTCTTTTTAAGCCAATTCATTATACGCTCTACAATTTGTTACCTACAGTGCTCGTTTGATGTTTCTGTACCACAAACTAATTCGATTCTACCAGAGTGTGTAATTGGCTTATTCATTTGAATAAGTGTAATTGGATTGCTCCATACTATATTTTTCGGATCGTTTATTAGTTTATAATAATCACTACCTTCTTTTTTGCCTTCGTTAGTAAATAAATTAACGAATAAAGAGTCTTTTATTGGCACCATCAAAGTATCTATTAATGAAATGCCTATTCTGATATCTTTTTTGTCGAACGGATTGCCATTTGGAGTAGCTATTACACTCAATAATCTTAAAGTGTCTTTTGAGGTTATTCGCTGATAATACTCAAAATTTGCATCACAGTTATGATATCCAACATAAAACGCGGAATCAGTTGTATGCCCCAAATAACTTCCCCACGAGCATGACATCAAATGGATAGGGTGTAAACTATCGGACTCCGTTGTTAAACTCAATTCAACTCCAAAACCGTGATAATCGTCAAAATAGTTTGACTCATACCCAGTTTGTTTGGCCGATAACGAATAGTATCTGTGATTGGAGAACTCTGCTGATTGTTTGGCAATTGACTGCTCGGCACTTTGCTTACAAGCACTAAGTAATAACAGACAAAGGGGTAAAATGGGTGCGAAGTTTAATTTTATAGGCATTGTAGGTAACGTCAAACTATCATCCGTAAGCTGGACTTTTCAAAAATCTATAAAAAGTATCTCATCCCACCAGGCTCTGCAACTAGCTAAGTTATCCAGCTATTCGGGATTTGTAATCCCGAAGCTACATCGTAGGATTTGTAATCCGACACCCCTCAACCAAAAACATTCAACTCCAGCCTTCCTTTACGAACTCCATAAAAATCTCCGGCACTACTCAACAAATAATCTTCTTCTTTTTCCACAACACCTGCCCTTACAGGATTCATATGGATATAATTGACTTTGGTATCGTAAAATTCAATGCTCATTATCTCTTCTCCATGATAGCCTTCTTCCCAGAACCAAATTCTATTATTGTACTTTAAAACGCGCAACAGCCATTCTCTTCTACTCTCTTTGTTGTTAGCTTCAATTGCATTATATATTGCTTTTGATGTATACTTTTTCAAATCCCTGATTACATCGCTAAGGTTTTCGTTTTTGGCCCGTATTATTAAATGGCAGTGGTTACTCATCACAACCCACGCATATATTTCAAGGCCTTTTACCTTTTGACAATGCTTTAAACTGGCCAACAAAATATCTACATAATCAGGACGTGTAAATACATCTACCCACTGATGCACTGTAAATGTCACATAATGTACAGCCCCCTGATCTCGAACTACATATGCATATCCCATACTGCTAATTTAGCGAGCTACGTTGAAAACCCTACTAATCATTTTTTTTATTGTATGTGTGTATCTGTGTCGCGTTGCAAACGCTACGATAAGGCTTCGACATTACAAATGTCGAAGAGCTGCGGAAAATCACTGGATTCAATTTTCTTCATTGTTTTTAATATTCTATACCAATTTAAAAATGTCCGTTAGTTTGCCCCAAGGTACAAATCATTTCTATCATCCTTATTAAAGTCTTAAATCCAGTTGGAATATGGGGTTTATAATCTTGACATCTATATATTAGTAAATATCGGAAAAGCTCCCGTAGTGACATACTATTCTCCGTCCTGGTAATTGACAGATATGAGGCTAATATTTTATGTAATTGTTTGTTGCTCAATTTGCACCGGCTGCGATTTCAAGCAAAAAAAGTTAATGAAAGAAAATACTCCTGACCGGAAAAATATAACCCTTTATGCCAGTATTCCATGGGGTGAAAAAGGTTTTGACGAGAATATGGAGCCTTTCCCGCAAACCGGTATGTCATTTGCCCTTGACAGTTTGAGAAAGGACAGTGCGGCATTTCGCCAAAGGAGTGGCATTGAGTTTCGCCTTAACCCTTATAACTACCGGATGCTATTACATTCGGCACCTCAGGGTGCACTAATAGGGATCAGCGAAGACGGAAGTATTGGAAATAAGATCTTGACGGATAATATTGCCGCGGGGCGAGTAGTTGATTTTTATCCAAATGATAATGGTGCATTGTTGCTTTTGGAAGACGGTAAAGGAAGGCATGAGGTAAAAACAATCGGTCAAAATGGTGCCGTTGAAGACAGCATTATTTTGAAACCGGACGAAACTTCTACACCTGAAAAATTATTGCATGATGGAAGCAATTGGTATGTGTTTTACAAGGGGGACAGAAGAACCATTTTGGTGAGTTTGACGAAGGACTTGAAAGGCCAGGAAGTAATACTCCATAAAAACCTGAAACTGGATAACCTTTGGGTGAATAGTGAAGGCAAATTCTATTATTTGCGTTTGAGCCAAACGGGAGACAACTATGTTTTGGTCGAATACCTGCCTGCGGAAGAAACTGAAAATGAGCTTACAAGCTTCGAAACCATGGATGGCTTTGCTGCCTTCATGAACAATGAAACGAAGCTTTATGGATATTCCGGCTACGACTTTTTTGAATGGGGTAAAACGCATGAGCAGGAAAATTCCATTCAAAACATTTTTTATGATAAGTCCAGGGATGCATTGTTCTTTTATTCTTATGACCCAACTTCCGCAAAGGGAATAATTTCAATCCAGGAAAAAAATAAGGTTAGTGAACTGGAGATAAACTTTAAAGAAAGTGCTTTTGAAGGTTCTGAAAGCAGGAACTGGGTACTATCTCATATAGAAGGAGAAGATTTTTATTTTTACGGCAAATCAACCCGCCAAAGTCCTATGGCCATTGTATGGGACAATGATCAGCAAATGTTTTCGATAGTAACCGATTTAAGTTACATGGAAAAAAATGCCTACAGGTTGCTCCCTCCAGATCATTGGCAGATGGATGGTGACGGGAATTTATTCTTGCTTATTCTAGGCCCTCATGGCGTGCAGGTGCTGAAATGGGTTGAACCGTTTGGATAGAAGACTAGCATGGGAAGTGGGAACGGGTAAATTCGCTTTGATAAATATCCGCTACTAAATCACAAGCGCATGCGCCAGATGGATTTCCTAAATGTGCTACAGCGGTAAGTATAAATGGACGTTTTAATGCCATTTATAC
>NZ_SMLW01000433.1 GCF_009711405.1 Fulvivirga kasyanovii
AAAACCTCGATGCGGAAATATTTCTGGGAAAGTTTTCCTCACCGGATGGAAATGTTTTACTCAATTTTCAGGAAAATTATCCCCAATTATAAAATAACAGTGAATTTATTGTCTTTATTAGATAAAGTGAATTCCGGTTGGATAAAATCCGGCTACTTAAAAGCTTTAACAGGTTGTATGGTAATGTCATGAACTTTCCAGTCTATTTTCCGAACCTCTTTATAGGCTTCTTCTATTTTATCTATTAAATGATCGGCATGCATACCCGGATCACTGGGTATGATGAATACTTCGCCAAAGAATACAGCGCCGTTTTCTCTGAGCCTTATCCGTACATCTTTTACCCAGTCCTTATTTTTGAAGAACCAGTAAATTTGAAAGTCCAGTGGGTGTTTTTCATCATCTTTATCAATTTTAGTGGGTATTTGCTCTATGATATCAGTTATTGCGCCTTTTGTTCTTGTAAAGCCATCTTTCATAATACTCAAGGAAATTAATATAGCCATTACTGAATCGGCCCACCAAAGACCGAAGCCAATACCTATTATGCCGATAATTGCAGCACCTGCTGTCATCCAGTCCGCCTTCTGGGTATTGGCATCGGTAAAAAGTATTTTATTGTGAAGCTTTTTTGCGATGGGTAACTTCTTGCGCCCCAGGATCATTGCCGGAATGAAGCTCCAGAGTAGTGCCAGTATCATCACCCAGCCGAGCCATACGCTGTAACCAAAAATATAGATGTTGCCGATGGTCGGGTGTTCTCTTTTAAGTAATGCTATGGAAGAATCATAAAATGAAAACAGGCCAATGCCCAAAAGCGCAAATGAACCCAATAAAAAGGCCACTGAAAAAACTTTGTGCAGTCCGTAGAGGTACCTATGGTCAGGTGTCCTTCGGTCGTAAAAGAAATATGCTATCAGAAAAAGTACGGACGGAACAATGCTGAGCACATCTTCAAGAAAAGCCGCTTTCATGGCTTGGGAAGAGCCGAGAACAAAATAGATGGAGACGATCACCGTTACCAGGTAAAAGATGGTGATCCATTCGAGTTTCTTTCCTTTTGCCAAAATTTCTTTTTGTGCAGGCGGAAGTTCGTGGCTCTCCGTGTTTATAAACTTTCCTTTATCTCTTTCTTCTCCCATTCCCTTAGTATATAGTTCTCAATACTCTTCAATAAACCATTCTCTCCTTTGGGTATAGCTATTACATGTTCCACTGTACCCAGGTTATACTCCGATACAAACAGGCCCTGGCTGATCAGGTCTTCTTCAGAACCTGCCACTAAACCATCAGTTTGTATAACCCTGTCTTTCCAGATTGGAATGCCCTTATGCTTTACCACCGCCACCAGTGCATGGCTGGCCTTTTCAACTACGATCTCTTTACCTTCAATTTCATCCGGAATTTTGCTCTTATCTGTTGCCCCCACCTTTATTCTTTCTGTTTTATATGGACGTGTTAAACCAATGTGCTTTTTAAAGGCGGTCTGCTTGCTATAGCCGCCTATAGCTACATCAACCTCGTGTTCCTTCAATAACTCTACAATTAGCTCTTGAGAGCCCTCTATCCATTCAATTTGACTGTTAATAGTTTGTGCATAGCCCTTGATAAGTTCCACTTCAGTGCCTGACGGCTGATCATCATCAACTATAGTTAATCCGGGGCTTTCGGATATTCCTACACGTATAGTCTGATTTTTTATCTTATCTAAAGTATGATCAGGGTCTTGCGGATAGTTACAACTCCAGCATTGCGTTGCTATAACTACACAAATAAACCAGAGGGTTTTCATGATTTTTTCTGTTATAAAAATAAGTATGGTAAAGAGGGGCAAAGCATATGCCACCAAAACGGGAGCGGCCATCAATGTGCAGGTAGCCAGATATTTTGGAGAATTCGCGGCCTATGATGATAAGAAAACGGGTAGAGATCTCTACATGTATGCCGAAATACTAACCGTTTTATTAAATAGCTTGTTTTTTTGATTTACCCCAAACACTTTCTGTATCTCCCGGTTTTAAAAGTATATGATGATAACAATAATTATAGTGACCGTGGTTTTAATTGCCATCTTTATAGCTGTGGGTTATAAAAGGAAGAAGAAAAGCCAGGAGGAAAAGTAAATACTGTTTTAATATCGGCTATTTCATTTGCTTCTGAACGCGCTGTTCCTGATACATCCGTCTGTTCAATGTGGCTGAATATTCGCGGGCTTTTTTGTTTCCGTAGTCTACATAAGCTCTGTCTGCCCATGATTTGGCAGTGTTGAGGTCTCCCATGACTTCATACGATATGGCAATGTTATAGCATAGGTAGCCGGCTTCCTTTACTCCTGCACGGCTTATTCCACTTTCCCATTTTTTTGCTGCACCTTGCCAGTCATTGACGTCAGCCATGCGTGACCCTGCGGCTATTTCGGGTACTTTCTTCGATTTGCTGTAAAACTCCCGGGAGATCCTGATAGGCATGGGAGCTATTTTATAGGCATAGTCAGAGCCTGCCATTTTACCCATATAGCGGGTAGCATCAGACTTGGCAATGAGTCCGGCCAATGCATCTTTGGCACTTTTCCCCGCGGCCTGCCAGGTATTGGACTTGGAGATAAGTTGTTGGTCTACAATTGTCTTTTCTTTGGGATCATATACCCGAAACCCGATAGTAAGATTTCCTACACCCTCTGCATAAAATTCATCCACTTCGATCTCTTTTTTTACACCATCCTGCTCTATTTGTTTCTTAACCTTCCTTTTGCCATTGGTCACTACAAAATCCGTATCAAACATCTCTATGGCTACCATGACCTCACCGCCGTACTTGGATAATATTTGCTCTACCTTGGGCCAGGGCAGTGGAGCAGGGAAGGCCGAAGTAATGCTATTGCCTGTCAGTTGCTCACTGGCCACTTTGGTTTGAAAGCGCGGCGAAGCCATGAGCTGGTTTTGAAACGCTGTTATGGTGGCCTGTACACCGGCTTTATCTTCTCCGGGCATTTCCCCCGTAAGTATGCCTTCCACAATATTCACGGCATTCTTATCAAATCTTGAGCGGTCTACAATTACAATGGTATTGGCATAAGACGGAAACGTGATCTCTGCCGGGCGCATGGCATTCATGGTTACTATACGGGTGCCGGAGCAGGCACCAAGCAGCATTACAGCAAGCAGAGATAAGGCAATGAAATACCTGGCAGTAGATTTTTTCATATTTTTAGAAAAGGATGTTCTTTAACAATATAAAAATATACTGCTGATTTTGCCAGAAATATTTGCCAAATCCGGAGTTAATAAAGTGGTGTCAGAGCCATTTCTTTCGGCGGAAGAAAAGTAGCGTTGCTGCAGAGGAGAGGATCATGAGCAGGATAGCAAAGGGATAGCCCCAGATTTCGTCCAACTCCGGCATAAAAGTGAAGTTCATACCATACATGCTGGCAATCAGAGTAGGGGGCATGAATACCACAGTTACCACCGTAAAGATCTTAATGATGCGGTTTTGCTCCATGTCCACAAGACCCAGGAAGGTGTTTTGAAGAAATTCAAGCCTTTCGAAGCTAAAAGCCGTGTGATCGAGCAGCGAACCAACGTCTTTGATCATCACCCTGATGGTTTCATAATCATCTTTGGGGAAGAAGCGGCTTTTCAGAATAGAAGAGAGAATACGCTGTTTTTCAACTATATTTTCCCTTATAGCAATAGTGGTTTCCTGCAGGGAGGTGATCCTGATCAGCAGGTCACGTTCCAGGTCGTTATCTTTTACAAGGTCCTTACTGATGCCGGATATTTGATCCGTAATACTTTCTATGAGGTCAGCATCAAAATCAATCCTGGTTTCAAATAGGGTGAGCATGATGTCTGCACCGGTCTTTGGCTTGAAGATATTGATCTTTTTCAGGGTATCCGTAAATGTGTTGTATTCACCGGAGCGCTGGGTGATAAGGATGTTATTTTTAAGGATAAAAGATACAGGCTCATTGCCAAACCCACCCTCGGGATTCCGTTTCAGGAAGTTCAGGTTAATGCCCACTTCCTCTTCACTTTCAAGATAACGCGAGCTACTCTCAATCTCCTTACTTTCCTGACGGGTAAAAAGCTCAATTTCCAAAGCTTCCTCTATAAGGGATTTTTCTTCTTTCGAAGGTGACATCAGGTCTATCCAAAGCAGGTTGTTTAATGTGTCGGGAAGAACAGTAATGTCAGAGGCCACCACTATCTTGCCATTTTCTTTAGTTATTATCCTTATCAATTTTCCAGAATTTAAACCGTTGAGCGTACCGGCCGCTAAGGTAACTATTTATCATTGGCGGTTTGCAATAGGCGCCATTGGTTTTTTAGATTTTGTCTATTTAATAAATACGTTGATTGACAGGTACAATTTTATGTGAAAGAGCGTTTTAGTCTTAAATACTGCTCAGTCACGAATTGACAAAAAAGTTGTAAAAATGATAACACTGAGTAACAGGAGATGTTCTAAAGATAGATTGAAAAGCAGGTAGTGACATGACAATACTACATAACAGCAAAAGTGCTAATGTTTTTAATTTCCTGGCAATGAACAGGGTAATTACCCAGATTTCCAGGCCAATGAAAACTGAATCCGATGAAAATGTAGAATACCTTTACATTTCCAATTCTGCTTTCCTTACATTTTTCAACCAGCTTAACGAAAAAGAGGTCAAGTACATTGTCACAGGTAATCTTGCCGTGGCATTTCATGGTGTGATCATGCCCAGCAGCTATCTTGAGATCTGGGCAGAAGCAGATAAGGAAAATATTGAAAAATTGGAAAGTATCACCAGCCAGTCTATGGGTAAGCATCGGAAAGTGATCGATTCAACCATAAACAGTCTAGGAGAAAAATTTCCACTGAAAGTTCACCTTGAGCTGAATTACTTTCCCGCCAAAAAATTCAATTGGTGTTATGTAAAGTCAGAGACATCCATAGCCTCCGGAGTAAGTATACCCATACTGAGCCTGGATGACCTTATTGTGGAAAAAACAGCCTCTAACGATCCTGAGGATATGGAGATAGTGGAGGCGTTGGAGAATATGAGCTGGTGAGGGTTGTGTAACAGTAATACTCCAAAAGCACCGTAAAAATGTCGGCTTTACCAAACTTTAGAAAGTTTGGTAAAGCCGTTGTTCAGTCCTTTTAGTTATAATTCTGGATACAGTTAAGCGACGGACGGAGACAGAGCCTTATATGACTTCCCTGATCTTTACAGGTACCTTCTCTGTGCTTAACCGCTCATCCCTGATCAGCTTCTTGATCAATTGGTTGTGCTTTATACTGCGGGCTCTGGTTTGCAGGTGCCTGCTCAGCCTGATTTCAAAGTCGCTCAGCACATTCATATAATTGATGAAGGCCAGGTAAGGCGAAGGGTAGGGGGAGAAGTATTTATGGACCTGCCCGTCCGCAAAATCTTTGGTACTCATGTAGTAAAAGTGATCACTTGCCTGAAGGTACTGCCAATCTCTGAGAATCTCCTGATCATCGCACTTCCTGATCTTTTTCCTGAGCTTATAGAGGGAGTCAAAAGCATCTTTTTGCAGGTTATTGCCCAGCCAGGCACTTAGGTCTCTCGCCTCATCTGCCCAGGAAATGGTTTCAGGAACAGACAGAATATCGATCGGTTCAAAACTCTCCAGTGCTTCGGACGGATGAATAAACGCGTAGTCTGATGATGAGAATACATGAGCGGGTAGCTCCTGCAAAAACCGGAATATACCACTGTCTGCCCATTGGTGCTCTCCAAAGGTTTCATAATCCATAAAAAGGTTAACCACCTGATGCTGCTTTGGCAAGCGGTTAAGCCATTGGATGTACTTGTCGACACTTAGTGGCCATTGGCTCCACGACTGGTCCGAAAACCGGAAGGCAATATCGTCACTGAGTTTGTAGTTTTTGAGAAGTACCCCAAAATCGGAGGCCGGGTGAGCACGATACACATAATTCGGACTCTTGTAAGCCAGTACGCGATCAGCACCCTCCGTCAACATACCTTTAAAGCCCATTTCTGCCACCTGATGTGCGATGGCGTCGTTATAGATTAATTCTGTATTTCTGAAAACTTTAGGATGCTGTCCGAAAGTACTGTAAATCTTTTTTACATGTTGACGTACCTGCGTCCGGAACTCCTTTTTGGAGGCCACTGATGCCAGTGAATGGGCATAAGTCTCGGCCAAAAGTTCCACATGACTAGTGTCCACAAGTTTTTGAAAGCTGGCCAGCACCTCTGGTGCATATTTTTCAAACTGGTCCAGGGCGGTGCCTGATATGGAAAAGCTTACCTTAAAGTCACCCTTGTAGTGAGTTAAGAGATCGTAAAGAAGCTCATTGGCAGGTAAATAGCATTTTTCAGCAACCTTTTTAATGATTGACGAGTTCATGTCTTCATCAAAGTAGTTATGGCTGCGCCCTACATCGAAGAAGCGATAAGGCCTCAGCCTGAAAGGTTGGTGAACCTGGAAGTAAAAACAAATAGCACTCATACAATGGTTGGTTTTATAGTTTTACGATTACTGGCTTATTTCCGGTACATACGATTTAAGCTTTTGATAAACTTCTTCTATACCTGATGCTGACTTTTTCCAGTTCAGTTCTTTTAGGTCACTCTTTCCGTTTTCTTTAAACAGGCCTGAAAGACTATTATACTGCAGGAGGGCGGCTATGGCGTCAGCCAGTGCGTCCACATCCCAAAAGTCAACCTTGATGGCATTTTTCAATACTTCAGATACCCCGGATTGCTTGGATATGATCACCGGCACATTGGCCTGTATGGCTTCCAAAGGGGCTATTCCAAACGGCTCCGATACCGACGGCATAACAAAAACATCACTTATGGCATACATCTCATCCACTTCCGGACCATTTAAAAAACCTGTAAAGTGGAACCTGGAGCTCATCTTCAATTCAGCCACGAGGTCAATCATGGCATCCATTTTATCCCCGCCACCTGCCATAACAAACCTGACATCGGGAACCACGTCAAGCACTTTTCTTGCGGCCCGCACAAAATATTCCGGACCTTTCTGATAGGTGATCCTTCCCATGAAGGTTACCACTTTTTCCTGTACCCCTTTGGACAACCGGGTGCTGTCTGTACCTTTGGTCGTAATGCCGTTATGGACAACGCTTACCTTTTCGGGAGAGATTCCATATTTATCAATGACGATTTGTCGGGTATACTCACTTACGGCAATTATATGGTCTGCCCGCTCCATACCTTCTTTTTCAAGGTCAAACACTGCCTGGTTCACATTTTCCCCGGAGCGATCATACTCTGTAGCATGGATATGCGCAACAAATGGCTTTCCGCTGGCTTCCTTTGCAGCAATACCCGCAGGGAAGGTGAGCCAGTCGTGAGCATGAATAACGTCATATTCATAAGTGCCGGCTATTCCGGAAGCTACTACGGCATACTTATGCACCTCCTGCATGAGTTCGTTTCCGTATTTACCGGTCATCCGGAAACGCTTCAACCGGGATTTATCATCTGCAATAGTTAGTTGCTCCATTTCTTTTACCTCTGTATGCCCCGTTTCTTCTGGATCCAGCATGGCATATGGAGCCAGTGGTGAATGAGCTTCGATATATTGCAGCCGCTCTGACCACTTTTGTGTTACGGGTACAGCCGTATTGACCAATACATCACTGGCACTTACCAGTCTGAACGCTTTGCGATTTTCACCTCCGTATAGCTTCGGCACCACAAAAGTTACCTGTACTCCCTGTTGAAGCAGCCCCGTAACTATGCCATAGCAGGCAGTGCCCAGGCCACCTGAGATGTGTGGTGGGAATTCCCACCCGAACATAAGTACCTTCATTATAGATTATAGAGTTCTTTTGTTTTTGAAGATTTATTTTTTGTTATTTTTCTCTTTTTAGTTGAATATTGATCTATGAGCTGTTTTATTCTGAGTACCTCGGCAACACTCCACGCCTGTGAAATAGCGCCGCCAGGTACCGTATCATTGCCATTGTAAACTTCGCAAAGCGTTCCAAGTCCAAGTTCAACAATAGCCGGTTCAAGGTCTTTATACAGCTTTTTTATAAAACCTATGTCTTCTCCTTTTACTTTAATGTATGCTTCTGCAAACGGTCCCAGAAGCCATACCCATGCCGTTCCCTGATGGTAAGACATGTCACGTGTGAACTGATCTCCATAATATGTGCCTTTGTAGTTGGGGTCGGAGGGGGCCAGCGTTCTCACACCCCGGGCCGTAAGTAATTCACCCTTTATCTTGTCTACGATACTTTCAGCCATGTCGCCATTAACCGGACTGAACGGCAATGAAATAGCAAAGAGCTGGTTGGGCTTCAAAGACCAGTCGGTTGTTTCCCCATCTACACAGTCTGCCAGGTAGCCTTTCATTTCATTCCAGTAGGTGATAATGAATGAGTTTTTGATCAATTCAGGATAAGTATTCCACTGATTGACAAAACTTTCGTCTCCATATTGTCCGGCGGCTTGCAGCGCAAAATTTACAGCATTGTACCATAAGGCGTTCACTTCCACCGGCATGCCCGACCGTGGCGTAACAGGTGCACCATTTTGCATGGCATCCATCCAGGTCAGCGCATGGTTGGTATCACCAGACCTGATCAGGCCTGACTCCATCATATGGGTATTATAATGCGTGCCATTTTTAAAGTTTTCCAGTATCGATTTGATGGTGTCACCATATATTTCCCATACTATTTTATTATCTCCTGTATGCAGAGCATATTGTTGTAGTGCCCAGATGCACCATAATGGTGCATCTACGGAGTTATAGCTAATGTTTTTTCCCCTGCCGGTATTAGGAAAGAAACCATTATTCAATCCTTTCAGCATGGTATCCATCACCAGTCTGAAAACTTCCGGTTTTCCTGTGGCCAGGGTCAGCCCGGGCAGAGCTATAAAAGTATCCCGCCCCCATTGCCCAAACCAGGGCCAGCCTGCTATGATGTATGAACCTTCCTTTTCATGGACAATGAACTGCTCAGCAGCATTAAGCAGGCAGCTTTCAAAATCTTTTCTGGGAATAATGTTCTCCTTCTCCTGTTGGAAAGCACGCTTGAGCATCCGTGCTTTTGTCTCGGTAGTCCCAACCGCGAAAACCAATTCATCACCCTTTTGAAGCGTGTATTCAAAATAGCCAGGTACGAAAAGTGACTCTGCATAGTCATAGCCACGTTCCTGTTCCTTTTGATATTCTATGTTGTGATACCAGTCAGGAGTAGGTACAAAAACTCCCTTTCTGGAATTTTGAAAATACAATGGCTTATACCCGTGGAACATGCTGAATCTGAGGCCATTGGTGATTTCCTCAAAAGTGGCTTGTGCCTGAGCGTCTGTTGTTCTTATGGTATGGTAATTTCTGCAAGCCAGAAACGGCCTCAACTGTAGCTTAACCTTTCCTTTAGCCTCAATTATATGGTACCTGATCATCAATGTGTTAGTCTCTTTGGCAAGAATGATCTCTTTTTCAAGTAAGACTTCACCCATGTTGTAGATCCATTTTGGGGTTTGCTCCATGGAGAAGCTCTCCATATATTGCTGTCCTTCGGGAAAATGAATGCCCGGATATTGATGGACGGCCAGGGCATATCCTGTATCACCTTTCATTACGGTTTCATCCAGGTTGGCCAGCAGCACATGGTGTTGATCGTCAATCTGGGGCTGTGGGGCTACCAGCAGTCCATGATATTTCCTGGTGTTACAGGTTGAGGCAGTAGTGCTGCAATAAGCACCCAGTCGGTTGGTTAATAAGATCTCTTTTTCTTTCGAGTAAGAAAGATCATTAAGCAAAGGCTTGGTTAGTTTGATGTACGACATGGTTGGTTGGTTTTGGTGTACAACTTACAATACGTAATAAGCACTTTTATCAGCCCATATGCGATGATTCCGGTCATTCACCGCCACTGATCGTCATCATAATAACGTATCATAATTTACAATTAAATAAACACCCATGAAAGCAAGTTGTTTTATAAAATTGTTAAGCAAAATGGCCGTTTTTTAGAAGTTGTTGATGGTGAACTGTTTGCCGGATAAAAAAAATATTTACCGTTTTTACAAAATAGTTGCCGTACAGCCAAAGAAACTGTCGATTTGAACATAATAACATCCGATTACTCGCTGACATCGCCTACTTTTCCTACTAATTCCCCCGATATCTCTCGCAGAGCACTCGGCGTCATTAGAAGCAGAATCGTACTCGCTGGCA
>NZ_SMLW01000480.1 GCF_009711405.1 Fulvivirga kasyanovii
CAAGCCCATCCCTGTTATACATAACTCGCCTAAAGCTCCCCTGGGTATTAACTTTTGTTCATTGTCCAGAATATCAACAAAAGTATTGTTTATCGGCCTGCCTATCGAAATTCTATTTTTACTTAAATCTGCACTTGTAACCTTGGTTATCGTTGATGCTACTGTCGCCTCGGTAGGGCCATATTCGTTATAAAATTCGTACTGATTACAATACTTGCTTGCCAAAGAATAAGTACATTCTTCCCCGCCAGCGATTATTCTAATCAAGCTACTTTCGTTCGGTAAGTCCAGTTGTTCTAAAAATGATGGTGTAGCGTGAAGGTGGGTTACACGATGGTCGATCAAATATTCTGAGAACTTCTGATTATCAACGATTATTTCTTTATCAATCAGCACCAACGTACACCCTGTCGTTAATGCTAACCATATTTGTTGGGCAGAAGCATCAAATCCAATAGAAGAAAATTGTAAAATGCGTTCTCCAGAATTAATACTTAAGGTATTTCTCTGCGACAGTACTAAATTAACAATAGAGCGATGTTCAATTTCTACACCCTTAGGCTTACCGGTAGACCCTGATGTAAACATGACATAAGCAATATCACTAGGCTTTATGGCTGACTCCAAGCTTCTACAACTTTGAAGTTCTACTTTATGCTTTCGTATATTAATTAACTTTATTCTTTCCTTTAAAAGCCCATTGGTGTCCTCATCCGTCAGCAAAAAACCTATTTTACCTTCATTCAAAATGGCTCTAACACGGCTGGCAGGAAGTGTTTTATCTATTGGCAAATAAGCTGCATCAGCTTTCATTATTCCTACCAAACCAACAATTTGGTCAATAGATCGATCCATCATTAAACCCACAACACTTCCCAGACCCACACCTTTGTTCTTTAAAAAATTAGCGACCTTATTAGATCTTTGGTCAAGTTCTTTATAAGTCAACTCAACATCACCGTGTAGTACTGCTATATTTTTTGGACATTCGTGAACCTGCTTATTTAGAAGCGAAGTAAGAGTCAGTTCCTCCTCCCACTCAATTTTTGTATTATTAAAGTCATATAGAAGTTGTTGCTTTTCTTGATGAGATAAAATATCTATTTCGGTAATTATTATTTGAGGGTCTAACAGTATTTGATTTACTATTCTAATGAAGTATTCTTTGAACCTCTTAATAGTACTTTCCCTGAACAGCTCAGTGGAGTAATCAAAATTAAACCATAACTCATCCCCTGTCTCAGTAACACTTAAGGTAAGATCAAATTTTGAAACTTGACTTCTCAATCCCGTTGATTCGAATTCAGAACTGTCAGGGTCTTGAGAAGTTGCAATGAAATTTTGATAGGAGAACATTACGTCAAATAACGGATTGCGATTAGTTTCACGAGCAATGTCCAATTCATTTATCAGTTCCTCATATTGATACTCTTGATTATCAAAGCAAGATATTGTTTTTGTAGTAACCGACTTTAAAAAATCATAAAAAGTTGACTCACCGTTCAATCTATTACGCAGTACAATTGTGTTAACAAACATACCAACCATATTTTCTAAATCGGCATGCTGGCGACCTGCCGACGGTGTGCCTACAACTATATCTTTACTACCACTAACTTTACTCAGAAGTATATTAAAAACACTTAAAATGACCATGTATTTAGTGGACCCTCTCTTAAGGGCCAAATCTTCCAAGCCTTTGCTCAGTGAAGTATTTAAATAGAATTTTAACTGTGATCCATTCATGCTTCTTGTTTTTGGCCTGTCATAATCAACAGGTAATTCAAGAGCTGTAGGTAATTCTGAAAATAGTTCAAGCCAAAACTGTCTCTGTAACCCTATATTTGACTGTAGTAATCTTCCCTGTTGCCATTCAGCATAGTCTTTATATTGTAGCTCAATTGCTGGCAAGCTTTCTCCATTGTAAAGACTAATAAAATCATCTATTAAAACATTTTGAGATAAACCATCAGTAATAATGTGGTGTAAATCAACCATTAGAAAATACTCACAATATTTATGTTCAGAATCTACAATATTTTTGACTAATCCTGCTCTAATCAGTGGTGCTTGACCAAGGTCAAATGGCCTTACAAATGATTCAAAAACGGCTTTTAGTTTATCACTCTCAGTTTCGTAGTATTCAAGATTAAAGTCAATATTTTCTGATATGATTTGCACAGCCTCCTCATTAATCATGGAAAAGTGAGTACGTAAAGGCTCATGACGGTAAATTAGCGAGTTAAAGGCTTTTTTAATATTTTCAATTTCAACATTTGCACCCAGTTTAACAGCCTGAGAAATATTGTATGCTGTTGATAAACTATCATAATGGTGAATGAAATAAAGTCTTTTTTGAGATGAGGATAATACATAATAATCCTTTTTTTTGACTTGTGTTAAATCAGGTTTTTTATTCATCCCTTCAACCAAACGAACAAGCTCTTCCTTATTTTCCTTGATCAACTTTTGAAGGTCAGGGGTCAGAGTCCCTTTATTTGCTTTAACCTTTAGGTTAAAATCCTTAACATGAAGCTTAATTCCCTTGCGAGTTAATTCTGCTATAACTTCATACGCAGTCATATTCTATGATTTACAATATTGAACAACTATTTATTAGGTTTAGATGGAACTACTCAAAGTATCAAATACTAAAACTCAAACTCTTCTTCATCAACCGTTGCTAAACCGTCTTCAGTAGATGTAAACGCTTCAATAAATAACCTCAAACCTCGTATTGTTGGAATCTGAAAAAACATTTTGAGTGGCATCTCAATATTATACTTTTTATTAATTCGGCTTGTTACCACTGCAGCTTTTAGTGAATGACCACCCAGTTTGAAAAAATTGTCATCCATTCCAATATTTTTGACATTAACCTTAAGCACTTCCCCCCATATTTCAGCTAAGGCCCACTCAAGAGATGTGGTTAAAGGTATAGATTCTTTTTCATTAACTATATCAACAATAGGTAGTGCCCGTTTATCAACTTTCCCATTAGGAGTTAAAGGAATACTAGGAATTTGCATATAATGGGATGGGATCATATAATCCGGTAAGCGAGATGCTAAGTAGTGCTTTATTATTGAATCACTTAATTCACGGGGCGAAACAAAATAGGCCACGAGTAAATTATCTCCATTAAACTCATGCACAGTAACAACTCCCTGCTCGATATCATCATGATCAATTAAAAGGTTTTCAATCTCACCCAATTCTATGCGAAATCCACGAATCTTCACCTGATTATCTATGCGGCCTATAAACTCTAAATTACCACCTGCTTTCCATCTCGCCAGGTCTCCTGTTCTGTATAAACGCTCCCCTGGTTTATAAGGATGGGAAACAAATTTTTCTTCGGTAAGCTTATCATCGTTGATATACCCTCGAGCCAAGCTAGAACCTGCAACACATAACTCTCCTACTATTCCTACAGGTTGTAAATGATTATTTTTGTCCATAATCAGGACCTCAACATTAGTGATAGGTTTACCAATAGATATATTTAGAATATCATCGTTTAACTCATAACAAGTGGCTACTACAGCGTTCTCAGTCGGACCATAATTATTGACTAGCCTATAGGATTTCTCTATTACCTGCTTCAAACGATCACCTCCGGTCATAAGAACTCTCAGCGAATTATTATCTAATTTTATAAATTCTTCAAAAACCTGAGTTGGCAGAAAACTTATCGTTATCCCATGACTTTCATAGTATTCGTTCAACTTGAAAACATCATGCCTAAGCTCATGATCAATAACATGGATGCTTGAGCCACTAATCAAGTAAGGAAAAATCTCCCATATCGATGCATCAAAACCTATTCCCGCATATTTAGTACTACAATCCTCCGATGTGACCGTGTAGAACTTGTTATGCCAGCAACATAAATTGGTCAATGCCTTATGCTCAACCATTACTCCCTTAGGGCGCCCTGTACTACCCGAAGTATATATTACATAGGCTAAATGATCCTGAGTAACATTTAATATGGGGCTCTGAACAGTCTCATTATAAATATCCTTATTATGAAGATCCAGGAGTAACCCCTCAAAATTTAACCCTTCAATTAGACCTGATTCGGATAAGAGTACCCTGCTTTTACTATCGCTAAGTATATACTCCACCCGTTCCTTAGGATAATTAGGGTCAATAGGAAGCAAAGCTGCACCACTTTTCATTATTCCCAGTATTCCTATGATCATTTCTAAAGATTGTCCTGCCATTAGCGACACAATACTACCTTCTCCAATACCTTTTTCCTGTAGGTTATTCGCTACGCTGTTGGCCTTCCTATTTAAATCTCCATAACGTAAGTGAGTCCCATTATAAACCAGTGCTATATTGTTTGAAAACTTTTCTACTTGTTCTTCAAACATATGAAGCACGGTTATCTCGCTAGGAGCATGAATATAAGGCCTGTTAAATTGATGAAGTATTTCTTGCTTCTCATTATCGGTGATAATTGAAATAGAAGACAAGGTTCTATTGGGATCTGATAGTATGGAGGTGACAATTCCCTGAAAATAAACTATGAAACGTTGTATGGTCTCTTCTGTAAATAAATCCGTAGAGTATTCAAAACCTAAAAATAGATCTTCCCCATCATCCGTGACCATCAAACTTAAATCAAATTTTGAAATACGATGCTCTAATGAAACAGATTCCAAGGATAGACTTGTACCATCTAAAGGTTTATCTTCTACTGAACGATACGAAAATAAAACATCGAATAATGGGTTGCGACCTGAATTGCGATCTATATTTAATGCGTCTATCAAATCCTCATACTGATACCATTGATGATCAAAATAGGACAAAGTATTGATACGGAGTTGAGACAAAAAATTCAAATAACTTAACGCACCTTCAGGGCGATTACGCAATACTACCATATTTACAAACATACCTACCATATCTTCTACATCCACATGTGAGCGGCCTGCGACAGGAGTACCTATCACTATGTCCTCCTGACCGCAAAGCTTACTTAAGAAAATATTGTAGATACTTAAAAGCACCATATAAAGTGTGGAACCGGTATTCTCTGAAATAGATCTTAATGCTCGACTCTCTTCTGCCCCTATCGAAAAGCGTGCATAGGCCCCCTCATTCGACTTAACAATGGGACGTGGAAAATCAGTTGGCAAATACAATACAGGTAGTTCATCTGCAAATAATTCCAACCAAAAATCCCTATGAGCAGACAGTGTTTGTTGGTGCTCCTCCCCTTGTTGCCACTCGGCGTAATCTTTATAGTGTAAATCAATTGCAGGCAACTCTTTCTTATTGTAAAGAGAAAGGAAGTCTCTAACAAGTATATCATGAGATACGCCATCGCTAATTATATGATGCATATCAAATAATAAAATATACTCATCTTCCTTATCCTCAAATGTCTGATGGACTAAGCCAGCTCGAATTAATGGCCCCTCATGAAGGTCGAAGGGCCGAATGAATGACTCCGCTATAGCTGATATATCGGCCCCATCTACTGAATAATGCTCCAATTCGAAAGGTACTTCTTCCTGAACATACTGAACCGGAGCCTCTCCTAAAAGTCTAAAACAAGTTCGTAATACCTCGTGTCTTGAAATTAATGACGAAAGTGCGGATTCCAGGTTATTGACAATCACGCTACTGCCCAGCTTAACCACCTCAGGCATATTATATAACAAAGAACTTTTGTCAAATTCATACAAAAAGTACATTCTCTTCTGTGCAGAGGACAGTACATAACAGTCTTTAGTTTTTGCCGGTTCGATCGGCTGATAAGAGAATTTTTCCAAATTGTCTATATACTGTCCCAGGCTGTGAACATCTTGGTAAGCAAAAACGTGTTTCAAAGGAACTTCCACCTCTAAAACCTTTTTAAGGCGATTCACCAAAACAGCTGCTTTCAGAGAATGTCCACCTAAGTCAAAAAAGCTCTGATTAGTGCTGATTCCAGACTTATCCAGATTTAGTATATCCGACCACAAATCTACCAATAGTATCTCGGTATTAGTTGCGGGTTCTACGTAACTTTTAGTAGCATTTACTTCCGGTAAGGGTAACGCTTTACGGTTTACCTTTCCACTGTTTGTCAGTGGTAATTCATTGATTAAAATAAAATAGGTAGGTATCATATAATCAGGCAAGTTTTGGGATAAATGCTCTTTCAAATCATGTATTTCATGCTCTTGAGAAGACATGTAATATCCCACCAAAAACTTACTTCCTGAAATATCTTGCGAAACGACAACAGACGTACTTATCCCTGGATAGGTACTTAAGTAATATTCTATTTCACCTAACTCAATGCGGAACCCACGAATCTTTACTTGATTATCAAGGCGCCCATGAAACTCCAGATTACCATCTTTCCACCGGGTCAAATCTCCTGTCTTATACATTATCCGGCCATCTTCAAAAGGATTGTTTACGAATCTGTCAGCGGTTAATTCAGAATCTCCAATATAACCCCGAGCCAAACCTGCTCCTGAAATATATAATTCTCCCAAAGCGCCCTTAGGTAAGAGTTTATGATCACTATCCAATACATAGGCGCTGGTGTTGGCAATAGGTTTACCAATACAAACTTTGGAATCAAGTGGTAACTTCTCCTGAAAAGGAGCTACAAAAGATGTTACTGTAGTTTCGGTAGGTCCATATTCATTATAAAATGTATAGTCTTCACAAAATTTATTTACAATTTTCGCCTTACACTCTTCACCTCCAGAAATTATACGCCTAAGATTATTAGGCTTATCAAGCTTGATATGTTCTAAAAAGCTGGGCGTGGCATGGAGATGAGTAACTTTATTCTCTTGAATATATTCGGCAAATTTCAATTCATCCAGAAGCACTTCCTTGTCTATCAAAACAAGCTCTGCTCCAGTTAGAAAAGCTAGCCAAATCTGTTCAACTGAAGCGTCAAAAGACATTGAAGAAAACTGTAGAATCTTTTCGGTTTGGTCTACACCAAACCTTTCAATTTGCGAGAAAATTAGATTTACTACAGAATCATGCTTGACTACAACACCTTTTGGCCGGCCTGTTGAGCCAGAAGTATAAATAATATAAGCGTTGCTTTCTGATAGCTTTACAACATCTGGATTTTGGCTTGAGTATGACTCTAAATCGATTGTAGATATATCAATGCTATTAATATGATGGTTGAAATCATTATGAGGTGCCAAATTCGTCAAAAGTAGCCTTGCTTTAGTTTCGGTGAGCATGAAAGAAATTCGCTCAACAGGATGAGATATATCTATTGGTAGGTATGTACCTCCTGCCTTTAAAATGCCCAAAACAGCGACCATTTGCTCGATACTCCTGTCCATTTTTAAAGCAATCACATCTTCTGAAACAACTCCATTGGAGATCAAATAATGCGCCAGTCTATTTGCCTTTTTGTTTAACTCTCTATAACTGATTTGCTGCTTACAATGAGTCAAAGCTATATTTTGAGGCTTACTGTCTACTTGCGTTTCAAATAAAGAAATGAGGTTACCTTGATCTGGAATATCAAGTAGAGTGTCATTGAAGTCGAATATTAACTCCTTACGCTCTTCGAGAGAAATAATGTCAATATGAGAAATTTGAATTTCTTCATTCTCTAAAATACTTGCCATTATTCTTTCCATATATGAAACAAATCTCAGAATTGTTTCTTGCTTAAAAATTTCAGTTGAATACTCAAGACTTAAGAAAAACTGATCACCTAATTCCGTAATTATAAAGCTGAGGTCAAATTTAGATACTGGACGCTTCATAGGATAGGATATACCTTCTATGGCAGAGATCCCAGACTCAATTTCCTCTTGCTTTTGATACAATATAAGAGTATCAAACAGTGGATTGTGGCTTGTATCACGCACGATGTTCAATTCGTCAATCAACTCTTCGTATTGATAATCCTGATTATCAAATTGTGATAAAGTTCGAGATTTAATCTGTGATAAGAAGTCACTGAATTTTTTTTCGCCGCTGACAGTATTTCGCAGAGGTAAGGTATTGACAAACATACCTACCATGTCTTCTAACTCGGCCAACCGACGACCAGTGACCGGACTCCCAATAACAATATCTGTCTGACCTGTAATTTTGCTCAAGAAAATATTGAATACACTCAGGAATATCATAAAGTCAGTCGTACCAGCCGACTGAGCCATCGATTTCAATTTCGATGAAGTAACTTGATCCAGATGAAAATTTATAGTATCTCCTGCATAGTTCTTTTTAGCGGGCCTATCGAAATCTGTTGGTAATTCCAAATAGTTTGGAAGTTCTGAATATTGGTCCAGCCAAAACTGTCTCTGTTTATCTTTACTTTGAGTCTGCAGCTTTTGATTCTGCCATTCCGCATAATCCTTATAATGCAATTTTACAGGGGCCAATTCTTCACCATTATACAGAGCATTGAATTCCTTAATCAAGACATTCTGAGAGATACCATCCGTAATGATATGATGGATATCAACCATCAAAATATTCTTTGAATGAGAGTCCCTACAAGAGGACTTATTTATTACTCCAACCCTTATTAAAGGAGCCTGATTTAACTTGAATGGTCGAGTAAAGTTAGAGATAACTTGCTCTTCACTAATACTTTCATCGTTATATAATTCTAATTTAAAGTCTAGATGTGGTAGTACCTTTTGAACTATTTGATTATCCACATAATCAAAATAGGTTCTTAATATTTCATGTCGATTAATTAGGCCCTGAAAAGCCTTTCCCATACGCTCTAGGTCTATTTCAGATTTCAGTTCAACAAACTGTGAAACATTGTAAGCCGTGGAAGTGGTATCTAACTCATACAGGAAGAATAGCCGTTTTTGTGCCGAAGACAAATGGTAGTGGTTTTTAGCCGGAGCTTTGGCAATTACACTTTCAACCTCTCCTGATTCGCCTGCTTTGTTATTTGCCTGGTTTGATTCAATAAAGCTGCATAAACCAGAAATACTACTGTATTCAAAAAGGACTTTCAAGGAAATGTTACAGTTAAACTCCTTCCTAATCCGTATAATAAAATTTATAGCCAATAATGAGTGTAGACCAAGTTTAAAAAAGTTATCATTGACCCCAATCAGTTCCTTTTCTATTTTGAACACTTCAGACCAAATCTCTATCAACTTATTTTCAATCAGATTAGGCTTTTCAGCTTCAGACTTAACCTCATACTTATTTAATAAGGCCAAATCAATTTCTCCGTTTTGAGTAAGCTCGAATTTCTCAAGATATACGAACTCTTGAGGTATCATAAACTCAGGTAATTTGCTCCTACTGTGGTCTTTTATATCAGTTTCATTACTTCCTTCTTTCGAAGTATAAAAGGCTCTGAGATAATGTTTCTTATTTCGATGAGGAAGAATAACAACATTATCAATATGTTCACCAACCAATTGAGAACCCATCTCCGTTAAATTGAAATTAAAACCCTCCAACTTAACAAAGCCATTTTTTTGACCTACTAAAATAAATTCACCGGTTTCAGACCATTTAGCAAGGTCACCGGTGCGATATAACATAGCCCCAGGTCTATAAGGGTGCTGTAGAAATCTATTTTTGTTTACTTCAAATTCACTTGCAAAGTTTTCAGTAATACCTGCAATACATAAGCAAACCTCTCCTACAATATCTTTTGGTAGTAGCTGACCATTTTTGTCTAAAATATACAAATCATTTTTACCCGGATAGTAAAATTGAGTTGGTTCATATAAATCGGCTGTTTCCGATTTATCCAACTTTGAAATATAAATAATATGAGTTTCAGGTAAACTGTATTGAAAGAACAAGTCGGTGCGCTCATCTAGCCCTTCGATTAGTGTATGACCAAAGCTTGAGTCATTAACCACAAGGCGTTTTAAATTACCTAATTCCTTCAGAGGCAGATCTTCATGCCTTGTAACACAAGCATGAGTAATTCCATATTTCGCAAAATTAACCGACTCTTTTTCTCCTTTGTACAGAATGGAATGCTCAATCAGAACTAATGATAATCCATTCAATAATGCAAGCCATACTTGGTCATAATTACTGTGAAAAGGTTTGTTGAAAATTTGAACTACTACCTCTTCATCGCCAAGTTTAAATATTTCTGCTTGCTCCTTCGCACTGTTAGAAATAAACTGATGTTCATAATGAATTGGTACCGGGTGACCTTTATCACTAGGAACATAATCAATAAAGGCAACGCTATCAGGTTCTATTTGGCCTCTAAAATATTTGTATTCAGCTTCTTGAGGTTCTATGCTATTAATATTGAATATCTCAATATGTTTTTCATATATTGATGTTAATTCATTATCGGCAAGTAAAAATCCGGACTCACATGTTGATAATATTTGCGCTACATAGGTTTCGGGATATGATATATCTAAAATCGAATATGCGCCTCCCAATTTAAGAATTGCCAAAGCACCGATAATGGTTTTTATCGGGTCAGCCAAACTCAATATTCCTCGGCAACCCTTAGAGTAACCTTTGTTATTGAAGAAGTAAGCTAATTGGTCTGAAGCCTTATTTAATTCGCCATAATTAATACAACTGCCATCGTGTATTAGAGCCGTTCGATTAGGATCTTGATCTAGTTGTTTTTGAATAAGAGATGTTATGCTTTCTTCACAGCTAACCCTTAGTCTGTTATCACTAGTCTGCTTAATAATATCATTTCTCTCTTGTTCAGACATTAAATGAACAGCATCGAGCTTAATGTCGGGGTTAGAAATTATCTGCTCAACAATTTGGCTGAAGTATTGAGCAAACTTTTCTATCTTTTGTTTCTTAAATAAGGCCTTTGAATATACAAAGCTTAGATAAAACCTATCAGCGGACTCGGCTGACATTAGAGACAGATCAAATTTAGAAACTACCGGAATATCTGTAAATGATTCAGAAACGACACCAGGAAGATTCGATTCATATTCGTCAAAATTTTGATGTACAAACATGACATCAAATAATGGATTTCGATTCAGTTTACGGTCAAGTCTGAGTTCCTCTACTAGTTCTTCATACTGATATTGCTGATTATCAAAACACTGGATTATTTCAGAGCGGATCTGAGTTAAAAACTGTTTAAAAGTTAATTTACCGTCGACATGATTGAGAAGAGGAAGTGTATTAACAAACATGCCAATCATATTTTTAACCTCCGCATGATTTCTGCCTGCCACAGGGGTTCCTACAACAATTTTATCCTGACCACTAAGCTTGCTTAAAAGAAGATAATAAATTGATAGTAAAACCATGAAAGTTGTACCTCCCTGTAACTCGACAATAGACCTTAACCGCTTGACCGTTATTTCATCAACTTCAAAATTGACCACCCCTCCTTCATAAACACTTGTTTTAGGTCTTTCAAAATCATATGGCAATTCCAGTTGATCAATTCGGTCTTCAAATTTATTCAGCCAGTAATCTTTTTGTTTTTGTAAATTACTCTCTAGGATGTTGGTCAACTGCCACTCAGCATAGTCCTTATATTGAACACCGACTTCCGGTAGTGACTCTCCTTTAAAAATGGCCTCGAACTCTCTTATTAAGATGCTCTGAGAGGTACCATCACTTATAATATGATGCATATCTACCAACAAAAAATGTTCATCTACGAATTGCCTATTTCCCTGCTGGGGAATTATCACCCCTGCCCTTATGAGAGGTACTTGACTTAAATCAAACGGCCTTATAAACTTTTCTACGACACTTGGCACATTGGTATCATTTGACTCATATTCCTCTAGTTGGACCTCAACAAAATCACTAATTTTTTGTGCCGGCTGACCGTTAGTTATCAAGAAACAAGTTCTTAGCATCTCGTGACGCTCAATCAACGTATTAAATGCATTCGTCAATTTTTCTAAGTCAGGACTACCTTTAAATTTGATAACCTGAGGCATATTATACGCCAATGAATGCTTATCAAATTCATAAAGAAAATATAGACGCTTTTGAGCGGAAGACAAGGCATAAAAATCTTTTAAAGGAGATTTATGAATTCTTTTGAAATGTTCTTTTTCCTTCAGTTTTTTAATCCAAGATTGGAGCTGCTTAGCATTTTGTCGGATTTCAGGCTCTAAAGTGCTTATGTCTAAACCTGCCGGAATGTTCAATTTGAGTTTATCATCCACCACATCGACATCTATATCATGCTGTCTAAGTTTATTAATTAACCATTCCATATTTTAAATCAAAATTGTTGTTCTAAATGGGTATTAAGGGATCAATATTGGGTCGACAAAATGTCAACTCTACCTAGGATTTTCGCAGATTTCAATCAGTCGATCCAGAACCTCGATTACGTAGGGTGACGCATGCTGAAACCTATTGCAATACACAAACCATTCACGATTAAAATGATCAATCACCTTGAGAAATTCGGAATCGACACTCGATTTACAGCACACCCCAAATGAAGTCCGTCACTAATTACTCATTACATGGTAAGAGTATCAGGTACCTGGTTCGCAGAGTAGTTTTTAATGCATCGGAGCATTCGTTTGTAAGTACTAAAGTCTTCTTTATCGTATTGTCTTTTAACCTTATTCACTTCCCGATTTGGGTGTTGTTTTTGCACCAAGTAAATCACTTTTAAGTCCTTTCTGGTGTTTTCTATACCCGATTGAATGTTCTACCTGACTACGATATTTTCCACGGACATTTTCTTCTTGCAATAGAAGCGAACTCGTGAGCATCCAGATACAGGTATTTCAGTAAATTACCTTGATCTAAATAAATCTCATTCGTTTGGACACCACTTTCAAACTGTCAAAACCGATTTACCTTCAATAGGTCACTTGCTGGGTTGAATTCTCAACACTTACACAATGAGCTTTCTCAAAAATGGACAAGGCATTATCAATTATATCTTTATTAATTGTCAAAGGAGGCAAGAATCTGATCACATTGTTGTAGTGCCCCCCAATTTCAAATAATAGACCTCTTTTAAAGCTTTCAATTCTTATTCTCTTAACTATCTCCGAATCGGGAGTTTTAGACACTGTATCTTGCACATATTCAATGCCCAACATCAGTCCCTTGCCTCGAATATCTCCAATAATTGGAAATGATTCTTTTAATGATTCCAATCTCCTTAAAAGATAAATTCCCATTTTTTTGCAATGGTCTGATATATTATGTTC
>NZ_SMLW01000199.1 GCF_009711405.1 Fulvivirga kasyanovii
TTCATCCGCTTCCGGTACTGTGCGTTATCATTCGGGAAAAAGTGGACAGACTGTTGTTCCCGGAACCTATGGAAATTTAAGATTTTTTAATGCTAATAAGAGTTTTATAACAGGAGAGACATATGTTGTTTTGGGAGTTTTTGCCCCAGGTACTACTACTGCTGTTACCCCTATTGATTATACGATGAGTTTCCAGGGAACAAGTCAAACAATACCAACTTTCAATTATGATAATGTTATCATTGGAGCTACAAGTGCTACATCAAGTCAATCTATTAGTGTTGATGGCGATTTTACAGTTAATACAAGCTTTACCAGTACAGAAACAGTAACATTTTCAGGCTCTTCTTTACAAAATATTTCAGGATTAGGTACAATAAGGTTTTATGACGTAAACGCTAATCAGAGTATTAGTAATAATGCTTCTACTTCTTTAAGAGGGGTTTTGACTTTAGGGAGCAGTGTTACCTTTGATGCTGATGGTTCAGGTTCAGGTACTTTTACACTACTTTCTGATGTTAATTCTGACGCAGCTATAGCAGCAATTCCATCGGGGTCATCAATTTCTGGCAATATAACTTATCAGAGATATTTTATGGCATCTGATGTGTGGGTGAATTTTGGCATACCAGTAAACGGAGCCACCGTTGCTGATCTTCAAGATGATTTTCCTATTTCGGGTACTTTTACAGGAGCTTCAACAGGAACAGGTATAGGGACAAATCCTTCTATGTATTATTATGATGAATCTGTTACGGGTGACATAAATCAGGGGTGGGTAAGTCATCCAGGGAACTCAAATACAGAGGCAGTTTCTTCAACCGTAGGTTATTCTGCTTATATGAGAGCTGAATATACGGGATCGGGAGCTACAATAGATGTGACTGGAACAATAAACCAAGGCAACGTGGATCTGGGAGTTGGCTTTACTAGTACTCCTGATGCAGGAGATGGTTATAACCTTGTGGTTAATCCTTACCCTTCACCTATAGATTGGAATTCTGAAAGTTGGACTAAAACAAATATAGCGGCGGTTGCTTCAGTATGGGACGGCGCATCAGGTATATATAGGTACTCAGGCGGAGGAGGTTGGGATGGGATAGCTGCTTCCGGGCAAGCCATTTGGGTTCAGGCCACTTCATCTGGCGCTTCATTGATTGCTACGGAAAACGTTAAGACAGTAGCATCTCGAAACCCTTCATTTTATAGAAATGGCGAGATCAGAACCAATAGAGTGGTTATTTCTGCTATGGACTCACAAGGAAATGAGGATAGAGCTTTTCTGCTTTTTGATATTCCTAAAGCAACGCAAGAATATGATGCTGTTTATGATGCTCGTAAATTACCAAATCGAATACATAATGTATCTATAGCCACTCCGTCTGGTGATGAACTGGCCATCAATGCAGTGGATGAAGTAAATTGCTCTTTTTCTGCCGCAATTCAATTAACTAATATAAAGACTGGTGTATATTCATTTTCTTTTGAAGGGGTTAATGAAACTTTTGCCGATGAGGTGATATTTAAAGATAATTATCTCGGAACTTCTCAGGTAATATCTGATAGAACAGGATCAGTTTCTTTTAGTGTTGATGAAAGCGTGCCATCTACGTTTGGTAGGGAGAGGTTCGAGTTGGTTTTCAAGAGAGCTACCGTTAATCCTATACAACAACTTACATCAGATGCTACTGAGTATTCAGATGATAAGATTATACTGATTTTAGAAAACACGCAAAAGGGTATAAGTTATGAGCTTTTTGATGGTTCGTTAAGTTCATTAGGAGATGCTCGATTAGGCAATGGCCAATTAATAGAATACGAGGTTGATAAGAATACTCTGAATCCAGGCATCAATTATTTTTCTGTTAAAGCTTACTCTCCTTACGGTTGTGGTGACGGGTATATGATGGAAAAAATCTTTGCATATAATAATCAAACAACAATAGAGGGTAAGATTACTGCACTTAATGAACAACAACATTTGGATAAACAATTGA
>NZ_SMLW01000476.1 GCF_009711405.1 Fulvivirga kasyanovii
CCTTTTCACAAAGGAAAAACAACCGCTTTTGATAACAAAGGACATTTGTCCCGCCGGTAAAATATGGTAAGAGTAAATAGCGATCTGTTGGTGTATGTCAATAAGCTTTACGAAGCAGGAAGCTGTAAATATTTTACAGTGCAAGATTACCAGCCCAAAGAAAAGGTTATCCGGCAGGCGAAAAGGGTATTATCAGTTTATATCATTAAAAGCGGCATAGCCAAGTGCTACTTAAGTGAGGACAATGGAAAGGATTTCATCCAGGAGTTTTTCTCTGAAGGTGAAATTTTTGGTGAAATAGAAGCGATTAACGGCCAAATTAGTTTTTGCGCTATTGAAGCCATTACCAACTTACAGGTATTTCAAATCAAAAACGAAGATTTCCATGAGCTGCTGAAATCAGACCGCAAGTTCAACGATCTGATATTAAAAGCGATTGCCAACAAGGTAAGATACAAGGCACTCCGGCACGGCTACAATCAATCTCATGCTATAGAAGACAACCTTATGCGGCTTATCAATGAATTCCCTAATCTGTTACTTCAAATTTCCAAGCAGGATATTGCCAATTATCTCGGGATAACTATCCGTAGCCTAAACAGAACGCTGAATGAAATGAAAGCAAAAGGATTGACCGGAGGGGGATAATTGGTGCCGGGAAGACTCACATAAACCAGCACTTTTTACCTGTTCAGCAGAATTCCCGGACTTAATATTTTAAACATTAGATTATACGGTGACCCGGAGTATAGGTTTTGCAATCCTGCATTAACCGTGGCTTTCCAGCGCCTCGATCATTTTCCTGTCCTCCGACCTGGGGGAAGACATCTTCTCCCTGATAAAATCTCTCTTTCCAAGTACAGGTATGGTAGTATTCAGGATAATGGCCGACTCTGCCTCTGCATAGCATCGGTAAAACTCGTGTTGAGAATAATGCAACAACCGGAGGTATGTGGTAAGATTAAAAGTTTCTCCCCTGAACTTTACCCGCTGCCCTTCTTCACTGGTATTTAGCCAAGGCCCTAGATGTAAAAGGTGCTGTAGTTTTTTCAGGTTCTCATCATCATATGCTAACCAAAGCTCCACACTGCCACATGCCCTCGGGTATCCATGATAAGCACCTGCAATGTATCCAATAGCCAGATAATGAACCTCAAGCTCATTGAGCTCGTAAAAAAATTCCGCAAAAGTTTCGTTTGAAATGTTCAATGTCCCAACTGCCGGTTGCTCCCTTCCTTCCTCTGCCTGAGAGAATTGCGTAACAATTCTGTTCATTGCTAAAAAATTAAGGATGTTAGCACTTTTATCCTTAACAAACTTCGTCATGTCAATATCATAATTTCCTTCACAAAATATTGCCGTACCAACTATTCCGAGGTGTAAATTACGAGTTTTTAATAATAATGATATTTTACAGTTTCAGGATACAGGTAAGGTTTATATTTAATTTTGAGAAAATTGACCTTCTTTTAAGAAAGTATTTACCGGGCTTATCTAAATTTCCGAAAGAAATCCATGCAATTTCATTGTTAAAACAAAGAATATATGCCCTTGCCCATCAAAACGCAACAATGCTTATAACACGATTACAGAAGTACTTTAATTTAACAATAGTGACAATTGTTGATTTTAATATCCCAATACATCTGATAGGCGACACGCCTCATGCTACCAACACTATCCAAAATAAGCCTACCGGACTTAATCAGCAGTAGCTTTTCCCCCACGTACCAGTCGTACGCTCATACCTAATTCTCCCTTCAACCTACCATAGCCCATCTGCTTTTCCCGATGGCCTGAGGTGGCAAAACCATCAATAAAGCTCATATAGCTTGCTGTATGTTCGTTCGGTGTGGTTGCACTCCAGAAAGAATAAGCACCATCACCCCAGGCTGAGGCAGAGTCGATCTCATTAAACTTTAAGGCATACTGCGCTCTGTCCTCACTGTTTTTATTGATCGTTCTGTATTCACTGATCGTTGGCACACGCCAGTCTTCAAAGCCGGCATATTTTAACGCATTCATTTTATCCTGCCACTCAAACACCTCGTCCCATTTCTTCAGGAAGCGCCCTTCCATAAAACTAAAGTCGTTCTTCATCCATACCAACCCGGTCAGGGTGTCCACAACGATCAGGGTAGAGTCTATCAAAGGTTGGTCAGTCAACACTGCACCTTCATTGATGTTTGTGCTGGCAGTATCTGCCTGAGGCGTGGCGACAGTACTATCTTCCTTATCTGTATCACTTGCTTTTTTACCGGTGCATGCTACTGCAATAGCCATCACCATCCACATAAGTATAAAAATAATTCTCATTACTAATAAATATTAAATATCTAAAACGTCAGATCACACGGAACCAGCTAAAAACCATGGAGCGATAGGGTTTACTGACCGGGATTCTCTCTCCGTTGATCAATAGATTATTGCCTTCAAACCCGGAAATACACTCTTTATTGACCATAAAGCTCCGGTGTACCCGGTAAAACTGTTCGGGCAGATTCTCCTCCATCTTTTTAAGCACTATGGAATAAACATAAGTTTTGGAAGCCGTATGGATTTCAGTATAGTTATCATCAGCTTTCAACCAAAGAATGTGTTCAAATTTCACACGCTCATGATGCTGTCCATTGCGGAGAAATAGCGAATCGTTGATGGAAAGCGCATCGGCACGTTGAGCACGGTTTGCAGAGGGGGATGAGTTGGCCAGGGCGATCTCGATGGCAATCCTCACCTCCTTGTCATTAAATGGCTTGAGGATATAAGCTGCGGGATTAACCTCTTTGGCCCGGTTGATCATCAGGTCATCATCATGAGAAGTAAGAAAGATCAGAGGCAGCCCGTATTGCGCATTGATTTTCCGGGCCAGCTCTATTCCATCCATTTCGCCCCCTGCCAGGTGAATGTCCAGAACACAGATATCAGGCTGCCCACGTTCAAGACTGGTCAAGGCTTCATGCGGCCCATGTACGGGCGGAAAGATCTCATAACCAAACCGTTTGAGCCTGTAAGCGATATCCATAGCAAGTACGGCCTCATCCTCCACAATCAGTATTTTAACCTTTTCAACCATTATTCAATATTAAAGTCCACTGCGTACCAAGCGTTGTATCCAAAGTGAGTTCAGCATTTAGCTGACGAGCCAGCGAATATACCAGGTTCAAACCAAAGGATTTAAGGGCGGCCGGGTCGGATTCCGGAATACCAGGGCCACGGTCATGAATCACCAGACGGTTATGATGCTCCATGCGTTTCAGTTCAACCCGGATTTCCGGGTGGCCATTCCCATTTTTTCCATATTTGAATGCATTGGTCAGAAGCTCATTGACAATCAGTGCCAGAGGGATAGCGCGGTCGACATGTAGCGTACAGGGCTCGATCTCCGTTTCCAGGTTGGCTTCGGGATCAAAACCCTCACCAATATGGCTGATCAGCTCACCAAGATATTCATCCATTTCAATATAAGTGAAACCCTGCTGGTATAACCGCTGGTGGATCAGTGCAAGGCTGTCTACACGATAACGGCCTTCCCGTACCAGGTCAGCAAGATGATCATCAAGAGTAGCCGACTGAAGGTTGAGCAGACTGGAGATCATTTGCAGGTTGTTTTTGGTCCGGTGGTTGAGTTCGCGCAGCAGAAGAGCCTTCTCCTCCTCTCGCCGCGCCAGTACACGGTTCGCCTTGTTTTTTTGACGATAGAAATGATACAACAGGAGCGACAAAAGGGCTAAAACCAGCGCTCCTACACCTAAAATCCACAGTACACGTTCCCTGCTGGCATTAAGCTGGTTGAGAAATGTAATCTCAGCTTCGCGTTGATCAACCTGATATTGGCCCCGCATCTGCTCTACCCGACGCACATTGTCAATATTGAGCAGGCTGTCTTTATAAGTATGATACTGCTGCTGATAGCTGTAAGCTCTCGCAAAATCTCCATGGGTATGAAAATGGCCGGCAAGCTCCCTGCTAAAATCCCTCACCTGCTCCTTCAGTCCTTCGCGAATTGCTGTGGCATGGGCTCGCAGCATGATTTCCCTTCCCTCCGGAATTGACCCCGAGTCAACAAAAAGTTTCCCCAATTCAAACCTGTATATAGAAACCGAGTAGTGATCACCAAGTGGCTCCAGCCGCCGGATGGCGGTTTCCAATAGCGTGCGGGCAGAGTCGGTTTTTCCTTGTGTATAATATGCCATACCCAGATTGCCCGTACTGTAACCCTCTACAATTTCATCAGCGCTTTTATTCAATAGCAGGGCTTCCTGAAAATACCTGATGGCAGAGTCCAATTGCTCGTCTAACCGGTAAACTTCGCCCATATTCAGTAGGGTAAGGCATTGGCGGAGCGTATCACTTACGGTTCGGTAGATCTTGAGGGCCGCAGTATATTCACTGATCGCTTCGGGGTACTGCCCTTCCAATACCCAGGCAGAAGCAAGTTGCGCATGGCTGGCCGCCAATTGGTCTGTCTTACCTTCTTTGGTATAAATAGATTGTGCATTCATTGCAGCCTTGGCCGACTGGGTCAGGTTTCCCAACCTGCGATGTGCCAGGCTCGTCTCTTCCCAGGCCATTGCTATCCGTAAAGGGTCACCGATCCGCTCCCCGATTTCCAAAAGTTGGTTTGCAGAGGCCAATGCCTGCTCAGGGCTGCCTTCATTGGCTATGATCCGGTAGAGTGCCGCATACCTTAATGAGTCATCAGAAAGCTCCGGCAAAATTTGTTTCAGGCTGTCTGCTACCTTTTGATCCTGCGCGGCTGCAGGATTGAACAAAAGCAGCAGGGCCAATATCCAGCACCTGTACACGGATCAGGGGTTACCCGATCTGATGTTGGCAATGGGGTCTATCCGGCAACAATACAGGGTTCGACCTATATTAATGGTAAAAACCGCTCCATAGCCTATCAGTAACTCGCCCCTGTCCTTCCTAAGCCCGATCGTGACCTTATTGGTATTATCGGCAGATGACTGGTACAGACATCCGTTGGGAGCCACTACAGAGTATTTGTCCAGATCAAAGTAGTCGTTCCAATAAGAAGAAGTGGTGACCGAAGCCTGATCAGGGTCAAGGGAATAAAACCCAATGTAATGCAGGGTGGGTTCACCAACATCATCCGCGTCAGGTTCGGTGTCCTGCAAAGTCCAGGTGACTTTATCCGCTGCTTGAGGGATCTCCCCTATGAATGGATTAAATCTTGTTCCCCGCGGGCCAGACATCACAAGCTGAACCAAACTATCTACCTTGTTTGGCTGAAGCCGGGTTCCGGGATTCATGCACGCAGTCAGGTATTGTTTTAGTTGCCTGGAAGAGTACTCAAGTGTGAATTGATAATCCTTCTCTGTGTCCGGCTCAACTGTCGGCTGTATTTCCTTTGTCATTTGAATATGGGGTTACACTAGCAATTAGGGTAAATCAAAGATAGATTGGAATTTGAGTTTTCCAAACCATTTACTCAGCAAATTCGCACAACCACCCGGTGGTTACGTTCAGTCACTCATTTCATTTTTCAGGCTCCCGTTTCTCCCCCAAATTCGAAGTGTAATCAGGTCGATTACCATAGTTTTATCATATAAAATTCTAATTATCATGGCACTACAATGTCAAACCCTCAGTTTTTCAGTTAGCGCTGACCAGGCCTATAGCGGCAATCAAACGGCCATTTTTCAGTGCAACAGTATCACTAACAACAAGGCCTGGGTAGCGATACAGTCTATTAATGTAAGCTACGACAACGGAGAGCATAACCATGAGGCCAGTATCCGGAAGTGTCTTCCCAGTGTACAGTCGGTAAATGGCAATCAGGTCAATGTCAATCTCAATTTTCTTTACTGCAACGAAGATCAAAACGACATCATGTCAGGCACGGTCGAAGTACTGGTACTGGCTGATGTGAGCTAAAATGCCCCGGAAGATCCTAAGCGGTCCTTACCGGATCGCTTAAGGTCATGCCGGAAACCGGTTTTACGGAAACACCCATGAATAAGTCAGGTATGGATTCTCACTCTAACATCCTGTTTCCGCATTTTCTCAAAGCTTCTACTTCTCAAACCTAATTTCTACTCAACATGCGACGAAATCATTTCTTCACGGGAAAGACAATTACCCTTGCCATTTCCGGAGTACTTATCTCCTTGTTTTTATCTTTTATGTTCATTGAAACGGGAGAAGACGCCACTACTGATCCTCCGTTCTATCCCGGCGCCTTGCAAGGCACATTCCAGGTCAACTCATCCGGGGCAGCAACCTATAACATCCCCATCTCTGTACCGCCCGGTATAGGTAAAGTAGCACCTAAACTGGCAGTGGCCTACACCAGCAACAGCGGAAACGGACTGCTGGGTATGGGTTTTTCCATGAATGGCCTTGCCTCCATACAACGCACCGGTGCTACGATAGCCCAGGATGGTTTCACAGGCAGTGTAAATTATGATGACCTTGACCGGTTTGCCCTCAATGGCTCCCGGCTTATCAATACGGCGGGTGCCTATGGGGCCGACGGTTCAATCTACCATACAGAGAACGAGAGCTGGAAAAAAGTGACTGCCTTCGGCTCTTGCGGCAGCGGCCCCTGCCGGTTTGAAGTGATCACCAAAAAAGGCTACAAACTCGAATACGGAGGAACAGAAGATGCACAAGTCCAGTCGACTTCCGGAAAAGGGATCCGGGTGTGGGCGCTTAATAAAGCTACAGACCTGGCGGGCAACTACATGACCTTCGAATACCATCAGGATGCTGAAAATGGCAGCTACCTGCTCTCTGAAATTCAATACACCGGCAATGAAAACACCGGGCTGGCCCCTCAGCGCTCAGTCCGCTTTTTTTATGAGGACCGAACCGATGTGGAAGAACGGTATGAAGCAGGTGGCGTGGTGCGAACGACGAAACGACTGACGCAAATCAGCACGTATGTTGACAACACCAATGTACTCAACTACCTGCTGGACTATACATACAGTCCGGCCACCGGCAGAAGCCAACTGGTTCATATCCGGGAATGTGATGCCCAACAACAATGCCTTCCGGCAACGGAATTCTCCTGGCAGGGAGGGTCTCCTCTAAGGTTTACCACCCCTAACGTACTGGCAAAACAGATCAAAACCGGCCAGTTGATGCCCATGGATATCAACGGAGACGGTTTGATTGATTTTGCAAATGTCAATCATATAGGAAGTGAAGTCAATCCTACCCAGATCAACGCCTACCTCTCTGATGGAGAGACATTCGTAACATCAGACTCCATCAATTTCTCCAATGACAATGGTGGGGCTTTTTATGCGGTGGACAGAAATGGTGATGGCCTGGGGGACCTGATCAAGGTATCCAAAAGCGATGGACTTACAGTAACTACCTTTATATCCAATGGCAAGGGCTTTGACCCTCCGGCAGACTACGTAGCACCGGACACCATCAACTTCGGATCAGAAACCAATGCATTTCTGGAGCCAGCCGACCTCAATGGTGATGGACTGACCGATCTGGTTTATGGCGTGATTGTTTCCTGCTCCGGGGATGAGTCGCAGGTCAGGGTAATCAATTTTCTATCTACAGCATCAGGTGCGGGATACCAGCCTGAACCCAGTCAGACCCTGACGATTTCCAGCGGATGCGGAGCCTTTAACACGCTGGATGTCAACGGGGATGGAATGAGTGACCTCGTATATGTGCTCAAAGATAATTACAGCAAACCTTTTGAGGTCACTCCGCTGTTTTCCAGCGAAGGCAAGAGTTATGTACAGGGAGAAACACAAAGTTTCCCCTTTTACAAAGCATCCGGAGGTGACTTACTCGCTTCCGATGTCAACGGAGATGGTAACAGCGAACTGGTCTATGCTTATCTGGGCACGGATTCACTCTACCTCACCACATATTTTTCAACAGGAGCGGGCTTTATACCCAAATCTCAATCCCAGAAGTACCCCGGTTCCGGATGGTTAATGGCGGCAGAGTCAAATGGTGATAACCATACAGACCTGTTGTATGTAGTCAGCTCCAATACGGATGCCTTTGAGTACATCAGCTACCTCTCAGACGGGGAAGCTTTCCAGCCGGGTGTGCCACTGGTTTTCGATGACGTAAGGGCGGGGCTTAACCCCATGCCTATGGATGTTAATGGCGACGGCCTGACCGACTTGTTACTCACAGAAACACTCTCCGGTGTAACTCCTCATTTCCAGTTTACCCGGATCCTCGCCGACACACCATACCCGGATTTGGTTGACAGCATAGATAATGGTATCGGCGGGCTTCTCGAAGTGGCTTATAAACCACTAACAGACAAGCAGGTATATCAAATGGATCAGAGCCTCTCGGCTCAGGGCACCTATCCGGTCAACAGCTTGCTTAACAGAGTTACCGGTGAAACGGTCACCATCGGAGCAGCCACAACACCGACAGTCGGGGCGATCACCTCGATCATGAATGTTACACTGCCCAGCTATGCGGTGGCAAACTATGTCCAAACCGACGGAAGAGGTGCGCGCTATCCCTACTCCTATTCTTATGCAGGTGCCCGAGTAGATCGCAACGGTCGGGGCTGGCTAGGCTTCCAGCGTCAAACCATGACTGACAGCTCTGCTCAAAACATCACGCACACCTACTACCGGCAGCCCTTTCCTCTATCAGGAAAAACCGACTCCTCCGCCACATATTCCCTGGAAGGCCAAATACTCAATAAAAACCAACTGGGCTATGAGGTAAAAGAGCAGGCAGTTACCGGTGGCACACTCTACCAGGTCAACCAGACCAGAAGCCGGACATATTTCTACGATGACGGCCGGTATGCTTACACCATCGCTACAGACTATGAATATGATGACTTTGGAAACGTCCATCTGATCACAGATAAGGGCGATACGGCAACCGCCACTACCCTTTATACCCAGAACCAGTACCAGAACGACACGGTAAACTGGAGGATTGGCTATCTCACACAATCTTTTTCCGGCCCTGCCCCTGACTGGTCAGACACGCTGAGCCTGATGACCATGTCTTATGACCCGGAAACTCAGTGGGTAAAAAACAAACAGTATTGGGCGAATGCCAGCCAGTGGATCGATACCAGTTATGTATACGATGCCTACGGTAATTCACGGTATATCATCGACCAGGCAGGTGATACAACAGAGATTCAATACGAATCGGTTTATCATACCTTTCCCTCCAGGCGGATCACCCCGCCCAATCAATGGGGTAATCGGCTTACTACCGTTTTGGAATTTGACCCCCGGTTTGGAAAGATCAAGTCCGTTACTGATCCCAACGGCAGCACAATCAACCTCTTCCTGGATAACCTGGGGCGTGTTTCCGAACTACAGGGCCCTAACCCGGAAGGCCAGATGGTCAGCCTGGCCCAGATCTCCTACCTTCCCAATGATGTTGGTTACATCACACAGCGAAAGACCCTGCTCAACTGGGAAGGAACAGCCTGGAAACAGGCCAAAACTTACTACGACGGCCTCATCCGCTCGTATGAAAAGCAAACCTTCGGTCAGGACGGCCTTGCTGTCCTGCAACAAATAGTTTACAACAGTAACGACCAGGTAACAGCCCGCTCGCTCCCCTATTTTCAGGATTCCACGGCCTATTGGGTATGGCTTGAATACGATGCGGCTGACAGGATCAAACAGGTCAGTATACCAAAAGATGACCAGGACAGCCTGATCACCAAGGTACAGTATGCCGGTAAATCGGTAGTGGTTACGCACTCAGTTGGCACCGAAGACGAGGCGTCCATGACACTGTCTTATGATTACTATAACTCCAGCAGGAAATATACTACCGAGGTTAACGCCAACAATGAGCAAACCCTTGTCTACTACGATCTTTTAGGCCGCCCCTACCAGATCACTGATCCGCAAAACATCGAGACCCAAATAGAGTATGACGGCCAGGGACGGATGACTAAGCTCATTGACGCCAGTCTGGGTACTAACTACTTCCGGTACAATGACCTGAACCGCAAGCGACAGATAATAACAGCGAACCAGGACACCATCGAAGTGTATGAAGATGCGCTGGGGAGACCTCTGAGGAAACAGACATCTGCGGGACAGAACATCCAGTACCAGTACGACCTCAAAGATCACCTCAACACTCAGGGCCAGCTCGCCAAAGTGATCATAGAACCGGGATTCTATTACACCTATACTTACGACCGCCTCGGAAACCCTGACAGCACCACACTTTATCTCGATAGAGAATCATACACTCAGGTGCAAACCTATAATCCGGATCAAAGTGTAGCATCGCTCGTATTCCCGGATGAGGCTGTACAGTCCTACCATTATACCCCGGAAGGACTGCTGGAAAGTATTACACTTTTGGACGCCGGGGCATCTGCATCCACCTCCCAATCCCTCATTCAATATCAGCAATACGATGCCCGCAATGAGGTATTGAAGGCCCTTTATGGTAATCAGGTTTCGGAGCAATATGCCTATTCGCCTATTGGTAAACTCATCAGCTATTCGCTGAAACAAGGAAGCGGGGCTTCGATATCGGACAAGCGCTACCAGTGGAATGATGCCTTGCAGATCCATACGATCAATGACCTGGTCGATCCTGCCTATGATCAAACCTACACCTACGACCCCACCGGCAGACTACTTACGGCGGAAGGTATCTATGGCAACAAGACCTATGCCTACGATCATTCGGGCAACCTGACCCTGAAAGACGGGACCATCTTTTCCTATGAAAACTATCAGGTAATGTTGGGGACATCCCAGGCCAATGCAACTGATACAATATTTGCCGCCCAATATGATCCTATCGGGAACCGCAAACTAAGTCAGGTAAACGAAGGTGGCCATACGGCTTCCTATGTATATCAGTATGATGCTTTTAACCAGCTTCGTCAGGTGGAGAAAGATGGCAGGCTCCTGTACACCTACCTGTATGACCACGAAGGCAGACGTGTCAGAAAAACCAACTTTACCAGCAATGTAATCAGCACCTATGCCTCGCCCAATTTTGAGGTTACTCAGTATGCTGACAGTACGGTTTATACCAAAAACATTCTAAACGAGGATGGGCTCATTGCAACCATCAGCCAGCAAAAATCATCGACAGACCGTGCAGTGCAGGAAGTTGACCGTAGTACGGGACTGCCACAGTCGGGCACCCTGTATTTTCATCAGGACCATATTGGTAACACCCGCTTAACCACCTCCGGGCAAGGCACTGTAAGCAGTCAGCTTGAGTATTTGCCATACGGCCAGATTTATCAGCCAGAGTCATCAGGGCCAGACAATTTCAGGTACAAATTCGGAGGAAAAGAGCTGGATGAAGGCGGCGGTCTCTATTATTTCAACGCCCGGTACTATGATCCGGTCACCGGAAGGTTTATTACCTCGGATACGCAATTGGGAGGCCACCCCTGGCAGGCGGACGTACTGAACCGGTATGCGTATGTGCTGAACAATCCCATCAAGTACAATGATCCGAGCGGACATAGCGTAGCCGGCGATATCCTGATGGGGGTAACGGTAGCCGTTACGGCCGTAGCGGAAGTTGGGGTAGCAGTCGCAACTGCCGGGGCAGCAATTCCGGAGGAAGTTGCCATGGACGCCGGAGCTGTTGTAGCAGTGGGAGCAGAAGCTACTGCCGAAGTCGGTATAGAGGCAGGAATAGATGCCGGGATAGAAACCGGTGCCGATGCCCTTGCTGAAGTAGGAACAGATGCAGCAGGTTCGGCCATCGGTGAAACCTCATCGGCAGATATAATTGGCGGCGGAAGTGCAGATATGTTTGGAAATGATGCCGTGGATGGCGCCACCGAGTCACTCTCCGGATGTGATTGCGGCGTGACCAATGAGCAAGGCGAATCCATGTGCTTTGTGGCCGGAACGCTGGTTCAGACTGAACATGGCCTGGTGTCTATCGACTCTATTCGCAAAGGAGACCTGGTATGGACCTGGAATGAAGCCCGGGGCACAGACGAACTAAATGCCGTCACTGAGACCTCACAACGGGAAGCCCATCGCCTGATAGAAATTTATCTGGCCGGAGACACGATTACCGCTACACCAGAACACCCTTTCTGGACCCAGCGTGGCTGGAAACCCGCCTTATGGCTCAACAGTGATGATACACTGGGCACAGCAGATGGTCAGGTGCAGGTGGTTCGCGGAACAAGTCTGGTCAGTGATTCCAGAATAGTATATAACTTTACGGTAGAGCACCAGCACAACTACCGGGTTAGCACGGCAGGGGTACTGGTTCATAATGTCGGTGGTTGCAATACCAATGTTGTTTATCAGGGTACCGATGCTCAGGGTAATGTTCGATATATTGGCATCACCAACCGGCCGCCTGAAAAGCGTTTTGCTGAGCATGGAAGATCAGGTTCTCCGAGATCTACCTTGGATTACAGCGTGATCAATGGATCGACCAACTTATCAAGGACAGATGCCAGGGTCCAGGAACAGACGTTGATCAATCAATATGGCATGAAAAAGAACGGAGGGGCACTTGAAAACCGTATTAACTCAATCGCCCCAAAACACTGGAACAAACACGGTATACAATAATGGCTAGGGTATATACAAAAATAGGAGATGTTTTTTCGGCTAAAATTGACGATAACCATAAGAAGTATTTTCAGTTGGTAGCACTTGACACTACACAACTCAACAGCGATGTAATCAGAGCTTTTGAGAAAGTTTATCCGATTAGCGCCGAGCCAGAACTATCGGAAATAGTAAACGAAAAAGTAGATTTTTACTCCCATTGTGCTACAAAGCTTGGTATCAAAATGGGTCTTTGGGAAAAGATTGGTAATACGACACAAACCGGTGATGTTTCCAATATTTTATTCAGAGGCACAAACGACTATGGATCAAAGGTGGGTGAAGAACCGATTACCGTATCCAACGAATGGTA
>NZ_SMLW01000315.1 GCF_009711405.1 Fulvivirga kasyanovii
ATTAAGTCATTGTCAATAACAGTAACTTCAGGGTCAGCGTCCTTATTTTTACGTCTATCAGAACCATAAGAAAGCATTGGCTCCAGCGAAACATTATCATTTAAAAACACTGCGTAACCAGCACCAAGTCTCCAGTTAAATAATCCGTACTTAACCTCACTTGTCCCGTTATCGTCTATTTCATTTTTCGCAGAACCCACGCCAAAACTTCCTAAACCGAAAAAATTGCTCTTGTGATAGTATTTTACAAAAGGACCAAAGCTAAGGGAAGAATATCTTTCCTCATAATCGGACTGATCTGCCTTAAAGGTAGAAGAAGTAATTCCCAATTCAAGTCCTACGGCTAATCCATCGACAAAAAAGTATCCTACATTAGGATTAAAAGATGCAGAAAAGGTATTCCCTCTATCAACCGTAGTACTTCCTGTTTCTACTTTATTATTTTCAAACTCCATAGAAAAACTTCCACCTGCCAAAATTCTTCCCTGCTCTGTCTGAGCCGATGCAAAGCTGGCAACAGCAGCCACAATAATTACTGTAAGTAATGTTCTTTTCATTTTTAGTTGTTTGTTTTAGTTATGCTTCAAAATTATATTGAATTCTTTGTTTGCTCAAGTATATTTTCGATCAAAAGAGTTTTAACCCTTTAAAATTGATTCATCAACCAGGTTGGGAATAGTTACCTTTAGCTGATTATTCCTTTCCATAGCCCTTTTGATCGCAAACATAGCTTCATCATTTCTGGCCCAACTTCTGCGTGCTATACCATTATTTACGTCATAGAAAAGCATATTTTCCAGTTTTCTTTGGGCATCGGCAGTTCCGTCAAGCAGCATACCAAAGCCACCATTAATTACCTCTCCCCAGCCTACTCCACCTCCATTGTGGATAGATACCCAGGTCGCTCCCCGGAAAGAGTCTCCGATAACATTGTGAATGGCCATATCAGCAGTGAACTTAGAGCCATCATAGATGTTGGAAGTCTCTCGGTAAGGGCTGTCCGTTCCGGAGACATCATGATGATCCCGGCCCAATACTACTTCCCCTATTTCTCCCTTCTTTATTGCCTCGTTAAAGGCTGTGGCTATCTTTGCTCTACCTTCTGCATCGGCATACAATATCCTAGCCTGGGAGCCTACCACCAACTTATTCTCGCCGGCAGCTTTGATCCATCTAATATTATCAGCCATTTGCTGTTGGATACGCCCGGGAGAATTTTTCATGATTTCCTCCAACACATTAGCAGCAATTTCATCCGTTTTGGCTAAATCCTCAGGCTTACCACTGGTACAAACCCAACGGAACGGCCCAAAGCCATAATCAAAACACATCGGCCCCATGATATCCTGCACATAAGAGGGGTATCTGAAATCAATGCCATTATCTGCCATTACATCTGCACCGGCCCTTGAAGCCTCCAGCAGGAATGCATTGCCGTAATCAAAGAAGTATGTTCCCTTTGCTGTGTGCCTGTTAATGGCCGCTGCCTGTCTTCTCAGCGATTCCTGAACATGCTCTTTGAATTTCTCAGGCTCATTGGCCATCATCTGGTTGGCCTCTTCAAAGCCCAGTGTTACCGGGTAGTAGCCTCCTGCCCATGGGTTATGCAAAGATGTCTGGTCGGAACCCAGGTCAATATAAATATCCTGCTTGTCAAATTCCTCCCATATATCAACTACATTACCCTGATAGGCTATGGAAACAACTTCCTTATTCTCTTTGGCCTGCTTAACCCTTTTTATCAGGTCCTCAATGTTATCCAGAACCTCATCTACCCAGCCTTGAGAATGTCTGGTATGTGTGGCTTTAGGATTTACCTCTGCCACTACAGAAATACAGCCTGCAATATTACCTGCTTTAGGTTGCGCTCCGCTCATTCCGCCAAGGCCTGATGTAACAAAAACTTTACCGGCCAGCCCCTCACCTGCCTTGGAAATTTTCCTACCGGCATTCAATACAGTTATTGTAGTACCATGTACTATGCCCTGAGGTCCTATATACATATATGATCCGGCCGTCATTTGTCCATACTGGGTCACTCCGAGGGCATTAAATTTCTCCCAATCATCCGGTTTTGAATAATTAGGTATCATCATGCCATTGGTAACCACTACCCTTGGAGCCTCTTTAGATGAAGGAAACAGCCCCATAGGATGGCCTGAATACATGTGCAGGGTCTGCTCATCAGTCATCGTAGCCAGATATTGCATGGTAAGAAGGTACTGCGCCCAATTTTGAAAAACTGCGCCGTTTCCTCCATAGGTAATCAGTTCATGCGGATGCTGGGCAACGGCCGGGTCAAGGTTATTCTGGATCATCATCATGATAGCCGCGGCTTGCCTGGACTGGTGTGGATACTCATCGATAGGACGAGCATACATTTGATAGTCAGGCCTGAACCGATACATGTATATCCTACCAAACCTATCCAGCTCTTCCCTGAATTCGTTAACAAGAGCCTTATGATGGTGTGGTTCAAAATACCTCAAGGCGTTTCTTAGGGCCAGTTCCTTCTCTTCTTTACTTAATATTTCCTTTCTTTTAGGAGCGTGGTTTACGTCATTATTATAATCTTTCGGGGCGGGTAGTTCACTGGGGATACCCTGAAGTATCAGTTCTTTAAAATTCATACTTTACAGGTTTCTATAATTTTTTGTTCTTCTATCTGTTTAACGGCTTGTTCGTATCCAATTCGATAGATATCATCAACATTGGTGAGGTCAAGCACCTTGTAACTTTCAAGTCCCAAAGGTTCTATAAAAAAATCACATTGACTACTTCTGCTATAGACATTACAACCAATGGCCAGCAATAATGCCCTCTCCATAACCAAGCGGGCGTTTTTGGGCTCAAAATTGTGATCTACAGGGTTAGAATGCGAACCAATAATGATATCACAATTCTTCTTTAAAGGTTCATAAGGCAGATTGTTCAATATGCCTCCGTCAATATAAAGTTCTCCTTCAAATTCTATAGGATCAAATAATACAGGAATACACGATGAGGCGCATACTGCCCCTATGAGTTTTCCTGAACTAAAAAATTCCGTCAGACCTGTCCTAACATTTGTAGCGGCCACATGTAAGGGAGTTTTTAGTGACTCAAAGTTATTTTGAGGCATGTACCGCTCCAAAAATTTGTGCAGTACGTCCATTTTGAGAATACCCCGCCAACTCATTGCCGGCTGCAGGAAGCGAAACGCTTTAACCTCTTTTACAATATTGAGAATATCATCAGTACTGTAGCCATATGAATAAAGCGCGCCAACTATAGAGCCCGCACTGGTACCGGATATCTCTGAAAAGTTTATACCTGCTTCCTCAAGTGCTTTGATAACCCCGAGGTGAGCAATCCCCCTTGCTCCACCGCCGGATAACACCAATCCTACTTTCATCAGAGTATCTCCTTTAATGAAAATGTTTTATCCAGTCTCACCCCTTTTTCGGTATGCGTTACAGTACAGCATTCGTTAACAGGATCATGTTCAAGGAAAAGAATGTATTCATTATCGGCAGCTTCTTTAAGAAAAGCTTCCTTCTCTGATAAGGTCAAAAGCGGGCGCGTATCATAGCCCATAACATAAGGAAGCGGAATATGACCTGTAGAAGGGAGCAGGTCTGCCATAAACACAATGGTTTTGTCTTTATACCTGATCTTGGGGATCATTTGTTTATCGGTGTGTCCATCGGCAGTAATTATATCAAACTGAGAAAAAGGTGAACTTCCATCGAGGGGCACAAAATTCAAATGCCCACTTTCCTGCATAGGCAAAATATTTTCTTTCAAAAAGCTGGCCTTCTCCCTGGCATTTGGCACAGTCGCCCATTGCCAATGATCCTTATTTGACCAGTATTTCGCATTTTTAAATACCAGCTCCAGCTTTTCCTGTTTATCATATCTAACTCCACCACCACAATGATCAAAATGCAAATGGGTGAGAAACATATCCGTAATATCATCATGGCAGAAACCGGCCTGATTCAAAGAGGACTGCAGGCTGGCATCTCCATGTAAATAATAATGGCTGAAAAACTTATCGCTTTGCTTATTACCAATGCCGTTATCAATCAATATCAGTTGGTCACCATCCTCTAACAGCAAACAGCGCATGGCCCAATTACACATATTGTTTTCATCTGCAGGGTTTGTTCGCGACCATAAAGTTTTAGGCACCACTCCAAACATTGCCCCACCATCAAGTTTAAAAAAGCCTGTATTAATTACGTGTAGGTTCATAAATCTGTCTTTGTTAATCTGTTCCCATTATTTCTGCAGCCCTTATACCGAAAGATCTTTACTTTCGGACGATGGTTATTTATCGTTCCCAATGTCTGAAGTTTTACTCCATAGACAACGTGGGCTAACACCAATTAAAAAGCCACAAGAAATATCCTGTGGCTTAAATTTATGAAGATTTTTTTATGGGCTTACTCCTTTACGACACCCATTTCGCAGAATTTATCTATTCTCTTCTCTATCCTTTCTTCCGGTGTCATGGCCTGCAATTCTTTGGTATGCTCCAATATTACCTTTTTCATCTCCTTAGACATAGCTTTAAGGTCAGCATGGGCTCCACCAAGAGGCTCATTAATAATGCCGTCAATAAGTTTAAGGTCAAGCATATCATGTGCAGTTACACGCATAGCTTCTGCTGCCTGCTCCTTATAGTCCCAGCTTCTCCAAAGTATGGTAGAGCAGTTTTCAGGAGATATTACCGAATACCAGGTATTTTCCAACATGAACACTTTATCGCCGATAGCGATACCCAGGGCTCCACCCGAAGCTCCCTCTCCTATTACAATACATATAACAGGAACTTTGAGCATAAACATCTCTTTAAGGTTACGGGCAATAGCCTCACCCTGACCTCTTTCCTCGGCCTCAAGGCCTGGAAATGCTCCCGGAGTGTCTATTAAAGTAATGATAGGCTTATTAAACTTTTCAGCCATTTTCATTAACCTGAGTGCTTTTCTATAACCTTCAGGGTTAGCCATACCAAAGTTACGCAACTGCCTCTGCTTGGTATTACGCCCTTTTTGCTGGCCTATTACCATGAAAGTCTGCTTATTGATAGTAGCAAAACCACCCACTATGGCTTTATCATCTTTCACGGTTCTGTCTCCATGAAGTTCAATAAAGTCGTCTGACATCTCGTAGATATAATCAAGCGTATAAGGTCGCTCCGGATGTCTTGACAGTTGAACCCTCTGCCAGCGTGTGAGGTTACTAAATGTTTCCTTTTTCAGATTTTTAATCTTAGTTTCCAGAGATTTAACAGCATCCTTGACATCAACATCGCTCTCCTGAGCAATCTTTTTCATGTCTTCCAACTTAGCTTCTAACTCTGCAATGGGTTTTTCGAAATCCAATAGCATGTCTGTT
>NZ_SMLW01000090.1 GCF_009711405.1 Fulvivirga kasyanovii
CTGGGTTACGGAGTCTGCACAAGGCGGCTACAGCGTAAACAACATCAACTATGACCTTAACGGCAACATCCAAAGCCTGAACCGGCAATCGATAGAAGAAGACCTGCGCACCATAGATGCTTTGACCTACAGCTATGCCAAAGGCGGCAACCAGCTTACGGCCGTAAGCGATGCAGCAGGCTGGGAAGGCTTTGCAGATAAAAACACGGATGATGATGACTATGGGTATGATGCCAATGGCAACCTGGCAAAAGACAAGAACAAAGGGATAGAGAAGATAGTATACAACCACCTGAACCTACCGGAAAAAGTTATTAAGTCGGATGGACAATACATCAAATATATATACGATGCCACCGGAACCAAGCGGGCGCAGGAAGTTTATGATGCCAAGGGTAAGCTGGTAAAGAAAACGGAGTATATAGGAGAATTTATTTATGAGACCGATGCCGATGGCAATACAAAACTCCAACTGATCCAGCATGAAGAAGGAAGGATAGTAAAGGATGAAACTACAGGAGATTTTGAATACCAGTACCATTTAAAAGACCACTTGGGAAATACAAGGCTGACCTTTACGACGAAACCGAAGACAATC
>NZ_SMLW01000587.1 GCF_009711405.1 Fulvivirga kasyanovii
GTTTTGCAACATTCCTTCATTTAATTGTTGATTTCACTTCACCACAAGTAAGCATGGCCTCTCCGAAATACGGATTGCGAATCTCCTCTTCGGTGCTTAGCCAGTTAGCTCCTTTGTTATTATCCGCCATAGGGCAGAACTGCACATAGAGTGTTTTCTCCAATGGGTTGAAAGCTTTGGTCAAATCAATCATCCCTTCAGACACCTGTTGGAATGCTTTACGCACAGCCTCAATATCTTTCAAATGCTGTACGTGTTGCAAGGCATTTTTCAAATCACTGCTATGGTCCATCCACGCATTATGTGATGCTCCGGTAAAAATTGACATATTCACTGCATCCAGTTTTGCTTTCAACTCATTAGCCGCACTCTGAGCCTCAGCTAAATTATCAGCCACTAGTGCATCCTTGAAATTCAGGTATTCCTCATAAAGAGGCTTTAATGCATCTTTAGCTTTTTGGTTGATTGAAACAGATTTTACTTCCGCTTTTTTCCCAGGTGTGGAGGTTGAAGAAGAAGCCGACATCTCCATACCCCCATGATTATGGCCTGTCATGGCCGGGCCACCTTCAGGGTTCATCATGCTCGGTTTCCCTGCCAGTTGAGCCGCTGCGTCTATACTGAAGGTACCATTCACGGCTATTTCCTCACCTTCCTCCAGGCCACTCTCCACAATAAAGCTGTCACCTAAACCCGGCCCAAGCGTTACATCACGCATCATGAAACTTACTCCACTGCCGGAGGTATTTTTCACATAGACTACAGAGCGTTTACCCGTCCACATTACGGCTGTTTTCGGAACGATAACATTGTTGGACTTTTTCGGCAATGTAGCTTCTACCGTACCGGATGCAAACATTTCAGGTTTTAGCTGATTGTCTTTATTGGGCACTTCTACCCGGGCTTTGGCTACCCGGGTTTTTGGATTAATTACCGGATCTAAAAAGCTTATCTTGCTTTCAAACGTTTGGCCCGGGAGTGATTGAACTGTAAACCGCACCTGGTCTCCCTTATTTATCCAGGGCATATCCGACTCATACACATCAAACAGCACCCATACGCGTGATAAATTTGCAATCTCATAAATAGGTTCCCCTCGCTTGATGTAGTCACCCACATTAACATTTTTGCTCAACACATAGCCTGAAATGTCTGCCGTAATTGGAAATTCATCGGAAGGGGTACCACTTTCTAATATTTTATCTATCTGACTGTCTGAAAGCTTCCAGTTTTTGAGTTTTGCCCGGGCTGATTTAAATAATTGTGGTTGTGTATCTTTGATTTTTTGCGCTTCAAACAATTCCTCCTGAGCAGTAACTAAATCAGGCGAATAGATATAGGCAATTACCTGTCCCCTGCGCACATATTCACCGGTGAAGTTAACATTCAGTCGTTCAATTCTACCTGGAATGTGACTGGATTGAGAGGAAACAAGCCGCTCATCTTCCTGTACCTTCCCGTTTAATCTAACTGTTTTCACTGGATCCATGGTACCCACAGTGGCAGTTCTAATATCAGCTAGTTGCATGGCGGTAGGCGACATACTTACTGCCATCGGGTCAAGTACTTCATCCTGATCATCCTCCAAAGGAATGAGGTCCATGCCACAAATAGGACAGTCTCCGGGTTCACTCTGACGGATCTGTGGGTGCATAGAGCAGGTCCATACGGTCTCTCCGGCTATTTCTGTCGTGTGCTGGTGCTCATCATCCATTTTACTCTCAGATGATGAACCACCAAAAATCAACCAACCCAGCAATAACCCTATTGCCAGTGTTGACAGTGCTATGATTATTATTTTTTTATTCGTATTCATCTTAATATGTTTTTGCAGTTAAGTAATTGAGTCTGGCCAGGGCAATTTGATACTGTGTTTCGGCCGTTGCCTTCATCTTTTCATATTTTAGTAACTGTTGCTGCATACGCAGCACTTCTTCAAACTCCTTTCCCGAATTGCCATATGCAGTAAAAAGCAGGTTAAGTGCTTGATTGGATTCCTGAATTTGCTGATCGTAAAGCGAGAGTAATTCCAGTTGCTGTTGGATCTCAAACCAGGCCATTTCATACCCTGAAGTTAGGGTATTCGCATAATCCTCTTTTTGTAGCGTATAGCTTTCCTGCATGAGTTTTGCCTCTTTGACAGCCGCTTTATATTTGCTTCGGAAAATAGGAATGCTGACTGATACCATCGGCATCAAGGCATTTTTACCATTGTCCTGTGGAGCTGCCATATCTGAAGCCAGATCCGTACGTTCTCCGACCATTACATAATCCAGTCCTACCCCAAACTTTGGAAGCCCTTGCTTATAGGCTACCTCCTCACTTGCCTCACTGGAGGCTATTTTTAAGTCCAATTCTTCCAACATAGGGTTGTTCGTAAGCAAAGAGTCCTTTCTAAAATTATCTGGCAAGGCTTGAGCAACGAGAGAGTCCTCTACAATTACCAATGCGTCTTCCTCTCTGTTGAGCAGTTTATTAAACCGGGTCAGCAGAGGCGCTTCCTTATCGTTCAGAATGGAAAGGTTGGTTGTGGCATCTTTCAACATAATATCAACACGCAAGAAGTCAACCATAGTACCGGCTCCATTTTCAAACTTCTTATTGGCAATGGTTTTATAAGACTCCAGTATTTCAATATTCTCCCGCTCAATCTCTTTCCATTGATTGAGCTCATAAAGCGGATAGTATGCTGCTGCGACCTGATAATACAAGCGGTTCCTGGCATCCAGAAAAGACTGGTATTTAGCTTCAGCCATCAAAGCCGCAGCATCACCCTGTGCTTTCAAGGTACCAAACCAGGGAAACATCTGTGTTAAAGAAAACCTGGCCCGTTGCGGTCCCACCCTCGTTTCCACCGGTGAAATGAAATAGCCAAAAGAGAAATTAGGATCCGGCAAAGTATTTACCTGTTCCACTTTCTGAATAGCTGCTTCAAATTCCTTGTATTTCGCCTGTAGACCAGGATTGTTCTCAGCCGCTATTTTAAAATAGTCGTCAAGGGTCTGGGCAAAGCCTATTCCACCCCCAAGAAATATAATAATTATGATATTGATAAATACTTTCATGATAGTGTCTTTTTGAATCTTCTTTCTTCTCTCATGCTGTAGAGGACTGGAACAATAAAAATGCTCACCAATGCAAATGCCATCCCTCCAAATGATGGTATGGCCATTGGTATCATAATATCTGCACCACGTCCGGTGGATGTAAGTACAGGCAGCAAGGCAATCATGGTGGTAGAAACAGTCATCAGGGCCGGCCTGATTCTTCGGAGTCCGGCTTCCACAACGGCTTCCCTTACTTTCTTCAAATTATCAGGACGGTTTCTTTCAAAACTCTGATCCAGATAAGTGGCAATAAGTACTCCGTCATCCGTAGCGATGCCAAATAGTGCAATAAATCCAACCCAAACCGCCACACTTAAATTGATGGTATGCATCTGAAAAAGGTCTCGCATATTAGTACCGAATATGGAAAAGTTGACAAACCAGTCCTGGCCGTACAACCAAAGCATGATAAATCCACCGCTGAAGGCCATGGCTATACCGGTAAATACCATTAGGGATGTAGAAACTGATTTAAACTGGAAATAGAGTATCAGAAAGACAATCCCTAGTACCAATGGAACGATAATAGAAAGCCTCTTTTCAGCCCTTACCTGGTTTTCATAACTGCCGGAAAACTTGTAGCTGATCCCGGCAGGTACAATTAAGTCCCCTTCATCTATCTTGGACTGAATAGCCGCTTGTGCATCATTGACTACCCCAACTTCAGAGTATCCATCCCTTTTATCAAACAGTACATAGCCTACCAAAAAGGTTTCCTCACTTTTGATTGCTTGTGGCCCTCTCACATACTCAAAGTCTACTACTTGGCTGATCGGTATTTGTGCACCTGTAGGTGTAGGCAGTAGTATTTTACCCAATGACTCAGGGTCGTCCCGAAGCTCACGCGGGTAGCGAACCCTTACTGGAAAGCGCTCACGGCCTTCAACTGTAGAAGTTATTTTCATACCTCCAATGGCCGTTTCAATAGTTTGTTGAACGTCTTCTACATTCAATCCATAGCGCGAAATTTCATCACGGTTAATATTCAAATGAAGGTAGGGTTTACCTACAATCCGGTCGGCAAATACGGCTTCTGCTTTTACAGAAGGAACATTCTTAAGTACTTCCTCCAGTTGCAACCCGAAATCCTCAATGGTTTTCAGGTCAGGGCCATACACTTTGATACCCATGGGGGCTCGCATACCTGTTTGGAGCATCACCAACCTGGTTTCAATTGGCTGTAGCTTCGGAGCTGAAGTAACCCCTGGTATTTTGGTTACCTTCACGATTTCATTCCAAATATCATCAGGGGATTCTATTTGAGGCCGCCAATTGCGAAAATAATCTCCATTATCATCCGGTATAAGTTCCTCTACAGTAATTCCCCGGTTAATAGCCTCTTCATTAGAAAGACTATCACCGCTACTGAGTATAAACCGATCTTCTTTATCAACTTTAAACCTTACCCGGTGCCCTTTTTCATTGAGCATGTACTCCGGTTTGTAGTTGATGATATTTTCATACATAGAAATAGGTGCCGGATCCAAAGCAGATTCCACTCTCCCTAATTTTCCCACGGTGAGGTCTACTTCCGGAATATTGGTCAGCAACATATCCAATTGGCCTACTACCTTGCGGTTGTATTCAATACCGGAATGAGGCATAGACGTTGGCATAAGCAGGAAACTTCCTTCGTCCAAAGAAGGCATAAATTCCTTTCCTACACCTGGGAAGGTATGGGTCAAGCCAGACCATAATGAAGTCGTCCTAATATCCCAGCCGAGGTTATCAAACACTTTAGGTATAAATCCAAAGACAGTATTAAAACCCAACCAAACATTAGCGCCAAGCAAAATCAGGAAAGTAGGTATTAGTAAAAACTTGATTTTATTGTCCAGACACCATTTTAATATAGATTTGTAGTAATATTCTAAAAGCGTAAACGAACCCAGAATAAGTCCTACCAACAGTGCTACAAAGATTACATTAAGCAGCAAACTTTTGCCAGCACCCAAGGGAAGCCAGTATTTGGCCAGCAGCCAGGTGATCCCCAATACTACAATGATGAGATCAGCCCTTTGAATAAGTTTTACATACCATTTGCCTGAGTCTTTATGATCATTTGGGTACCGTTTTTTCAGTATTCCAACAAGGCCGTAAAGTGCCAACGTAACACCCGCCCAATAGTAGCCGGGAATCAATGCTAATAGTCCAACTACCATCAATGCGATATTTACCCACCTTGAAACTGTTTTATTTTTGATCCTTGCTCCAAAGAACCAATGCGCAAGTGTTGGTAAAATGATCAATGAGACAATTAATGCGGCTATCAAAGCGAAGGTTTTGGTAAAGGCCAGCGGCCCAAATAACTTACCTTCTGCTGCCTGCATGGTAAACACCGGGATAAAACTCACAATAGTAGTTGAAACTGCCGTAAGAATAGCGGTGGCTACTTCCGCAGAACCATTATATATAGTCTCTATAAGTTTTTGGCCGGGAGGAGCCTCATCCATATGTTTGATGATGTTTTCGGAAAGTATAATTCCCAAATCTACCATGGTACCAATAGCGATAGCGATACCAGACAAGGCTACAATGTTGGCATCTACTCCAAAATACCGCATAGCAATAAAGACCATGAGCACTGCAATGGGCAGAATACTTGAAATAAGAAATGAAGCCCGCAGATTGTATACCATTACGATAACCACAAGAATGGAGATCAGGATTTCTAATGAAAGGGCTTCTTCCAAAGTTCCCAATGTTTCATAGATGAGTTCAGAGCGGTCGTAGAATGGCACGATGGTCAGCTGGCTCACCGTGCCGTCTGCCAATGTTTTTTTCGGCAGGCCGGGAGCAATTTCTTTAATCTTATCCTTCACGTTATTAATGACCTTTAAGGGATTCGCACCATAGCGGGCCACCACTACGCCTCCTACCACTTCGGCACCGTCCTTATCTAAAAGCCCCCTGCGGGTAGCGGGACCTAAGGTAGCTACCCCTACATCCTTGATCCTGATGGGTACGTTGTCCTGTACCGCTACCACGGCTTTTTCCAGGTCCTCTACCTTTTTTACATAACCTAGCCCACGCACTAAATATTCCGCCTGATTGATCTCAATGGTTTTTGCACCCACATCTTTATTAGACCTCTGCACTGCCTGCATCACTCTATGCAGGGGTATATCGTAGGCTTTTAGGGCATCTGGGTTGACATCTATCTGGTATTCCTGTACAAAGCCACCTATGGACGCCACTTCCGAAACTCCCTCAGTCGCATTCAGGCCATATTTGACATAGAAGTCCTGTACGGTGCGGATTTCATGTAAATCCCATCCACCGGTAGGATTTCCTTCTTTATCACGGCCCTCAAGCGTGTACCAATACACCTGGCCCAAGGCTGTTGCATCGGGGCCTAGTGCCGGTTGTACTCCCTCAGGCAACAGTCCGGATGGAAGAGCATTGAGCTTTTCAAGGATACGAGAGCGAGACCAGTAAAACTCCACATCTTCACTGAAAATGATGAATATACTGGAGAAGCCAAATATGGAAGAACTCCTTATAGATTTTACACCCGGAATACCCAATAAATAAGTAGTCAACGGATAAGAAATCTGATCTTCTATATCCTGTGGAGATCGCCCTTGCCATTGGGTAAATACAATTTGCTGATTCTCCCCAATATCTGGTATGGCATCCACGGGGACGGGGTCGGAAGGCAATGCGCCTATCTGCCAGCCGAAAGGGGCGGTAACAATGCCCCAGGCAATAAAGCCAATTAATATGAGAACGGTAACCAACTTGTTCTCAAGAAAATATCTTATAATTTTATTAAGCATTTTATTTACATTCAATTTTAAATTGATTTAAAAGGCATAGAAATAATGCCTCAGGGCTTTAGCGTGCTATACCCTTGATCACGATTAATTGAATGAAATGCTTAAATAAGGAAGGACTGAACGAGTACAGGTATATCGCGTTCAATCAGAGGAGGGGAATAGTTTTTATATTCTGTTTTGTCTGCTTCAAAAGAATATGTTATGCCGATAAAGGTTGCGAAAAAAGCAGCTACAAATTCTAGGCTCATCGAACTACCAATAACCTGAGCTTGAAATTCATCTTCTACCTTAAGAGATTGATACTCATTTTCACAGCAGGGTTTTTTCTTGAATTGATTTTCTTTTGACGATTCAGTTTCACAACCGCTTTCCATATCGGACATACCACAATGTAATTCTGTATGGCCAACTACTATTTGCATTTCCACTGCCATTCCTCCACAATAGTGTATTACCATTGCAAAGCCTGAATTGCCAGCCAGAAAAATTAAAAGTAGCGATATGGAAATTATTCTTTTCAAGAAATTATCTTTCTCAGTAATTTTGATATACGCAAAGTAAACCTAAATGATTCCTGTTACCGTTCAATATCTTGTTTTAAATGTATGAAATTTCTCTTCCTTTCCAGGTAGCAAAGGTAACCTCACCTTGTTTTAAGCATTTTAAGCAATTAATCAAGTATTACATTTTTTCAATTTCAAGTGAAAATCCACAGATACTTCATCTCTCACTTTTATCGTTCCAAATAGCTTTTGAGGAGGTTGCAGACCAAAATCTGAAAAAAGAAAAGTCCGGCTGCCTTCCAAATGCTTATGATTCTCACCTTCTTCTTTTACTATGCATGAAACTGTGTAGACATTAGACTTTCCTGCCAGGGTGATTTCTACTTTGCCGAATAGTCCGTTTTCGTGGGAGGAACTCTTCTTCAACTCAATAAACCTAATACTTATCTCCGGAAACTTATTAGCCTTGAGGGTCTTGGCAAAGTCCCGGGTCATCATAGAGTTATGGCAATCAAAGCCAGTTGCCTTCATAAAAATCTCACCACTAAATGAAGGGTTTTCAGCACCTTGAGGATAGTTTTCCATCATGGTATCCTCTCCTTCATAATTCACTGAAAGGCAGTGAAACTGATTGATATTAGTTGTTCCTGATATCTCCACCCAACTCTTACCTATAACCAGCCATTGTGTTTCTTTGCATGTCTCGGCACTACAGGAAAGAATTGGGTTGAAATTTATGACTACCACGAGTAAGCAAAACGCCATTGTTTATTACTTTTTCTTGCTGTTGTCTGATTGCTGACCGTTATTATTCCTAAACTTTTCGTTGTACCAAAGGCCCAGTGCATCGGCTTCCTCACCTGACAGCAACTTCAAGGCTTTTTCATACTCCTTCCTCAAAAGCTCTTTATCAAAGCTTACTTTTTCAAGAATATTTTTACAATATTGAAGCTTGTCCATTTCTAATTTAACTCAGAAAAGTGCCGGATAAACGTTCCGGCACAATAATACTTCTGTTTAAAAACTAATTACCGCCTCTATATTAATTCCATCAAATTCGCCTCCATTGTATTTGGTGCCCGTCCAGCCTTCACCTTCATACTTTTGAGATACATATTCCAGCTTGGCCATTACATTTTTAGTCATGTACCAACCACCACCAATATTCACCCGATTAATTTCTTGTGTTAAAGCATTTTCAACCATCTCTCCTGAAACAGTATTATACCTTCCACCTAGATAAAATTGTTCAGTATTGCCAAAACGATAGAGAAGTTCCCCTGCTAACTGTGTAAAAGCCCCTCCACCTTGATCGTCACTGTTTGAGGCTACTTCGTAAATCCCGAAAAACTCCAGTCCTTTATATTTTATGAATGGGTTGATTTGAATAGCTGTTAGTTCTCTGAATCTTGGGTTGAACCGTCCTTCAAAGGGGCCTCCATCACCGTCCAGCGTTTGCATGACATTGTAATACCGCGATCCTGCCCGATCTCCACCGTAAATCCAGGAGCCTGTCGTAGTACCTTTATTGATATACCAGGAACCTGTTAAACGTAATCTGAAGTCATCACTTAGTTGATTGTCATAACCGAGTTTTCCATAGAAAGATGCCTTGTTGTCAGAATTATCGTTGACCACTACGCTCTGATTAAGTTTCCCATTCGTAATTCCAATTACTCCTAAAAAGCCATTTTTCATTATAGTAAGCTCACCGAAAGCCTCGGTAGAAAAAGCATCCATAATATAATTGCCCACAAATGGGTTAAAAATAGCCCTTGCATTATCGCTTCTTCTGAAGTGGGCATCTCCATAATTAAACTCATCTAAGCCAATAGTTATACGGGCTACATCCATAAAGCCTTGCATAAAGCCTTGTTTTATAAAGTCCAATTTGTCAATTTGAAGATAACCACCTTTCACCCATGCTTCCCTGTGATTTTGGGATGAAAGATAAGTCCTCAGGTGCATTCTCAACCCATCATACAGCTGAACATCAATGTTGAGGTTAGCTGTGGGAAGATTGAAGTTTGTTCCTAATTCTACCAAACTGTCTAGCGAATTGGTTTGATTGATGCTTTGAAACTGCATTGCAAAATCCCCTCCGATACGTACTTTCACTCCATCAAACTCCACGGTGTCTTGCTTGGATGGTTCAAATACATTAAGACCGGCTTTGTCATTAGGCCGAAAATACTGCAGGGCAGGTTGCTGTGCATACACTATACTTGATGTCAGAAGTATTAGTGATAGTATGGTAATTCTATACCCATTGTTTCTTGTTTTCATAATTATAAGCGTTTTAGTTTATTAACTTAAAAGTTGTTTCAAAAGAAATTTGTAGTTTGTCCCCCGTTTTAATTGTGCCTAATAAGGCTTTGGGAGGCTCTATATTAAATTGTGTAAAGGTGATAGGGAATGATCCGGAAAACTGTACAGTATTCCCGGTAATTACATAATCCACTTGAAGGGAAACCAAGCTTGTAGTGCCGGTAATAGTCAAATTGCCCTTTGCCTGTAACGACTGATCGGTAATCGTCTCAATTTCTATCAGCTCAAATTGTATTTCGGGGTATTTTTTTGCAACAAGTGCTTCATAGGCATTGTCATCCATGCTGCCTTTTCCACTCTTTAATGATTTAGTAGGCAAGGTGACTACAAGTGAATTGATGCGAGTGATTTTTTGGTTTTCAATGGTTATTTGCCCCTCTCCAGTGGCATCATCCGATACCATATCCCAATCGTGAAGAGTAGAGGTGCCTGATACTTTAAATTCTTGATTAATGGTGAGTGTATAGGCATTTTGGGCAACTGTTTCTCCACCAACTATTAATAATATGGCCAATAACAACGCCCACTTTAGTTGACTTTTTGGTTTTACCTGACTCTGTATATACATATAGCCTCTCTTTTTGAAATATTGAATCCAAAAGTATTGAGTGAGGCTGGGGTGATCTGTACAGTATTATGGCTTTTATGTATGAATTCTTGTTTTGAGAGCACTTTGTTGAATGAAATGTCTATTGAAGCTATTTCGGACGAATTAGCCAAATAAAAAACGGTAGGCGTGAAAGAGGATGAGCAGGTAAAATAAATTTACATACTGACTGATTATATCTAAGGAGTTTTATTCCGAAACTATTATTTTGGGAAAAAAATTGGGTGTGTTTTTATCAGAATAGATTGGAACTATAGTTCAACACAAACATGGAAAATACAACCAAAGCAGTAATCCACAAAAACACCTGACTCAGCATACTTTTATTTTTTGTCTTTTTACAATTCTCACAACTTTGATTGTTCTTTTTACTACCATACGCCTGGTAAAATGAAAAACCTAATGATAAAAAGGCCAGCGCGTATAAATAGGGCCGCATAGGATGTAGCCATGAAAACCACGTAACCGTACCCGAAAAACCGGCAATACCAACAATAATAGCCGGCCCCCAGCAACAAAAGAAGGGGGCTATTGCAGAGGTCAGACTTAGACCTAATAAAGCATTTTTCTTCATGGGTCTTTTAAAATTATAAGACTTCAGTTATCCTAATATTCCATGTATTACTTAACCCATCATCCTCTTCATCCTTTACCCGCCCTATCAGCTGAACTTTACCGGGCTTAAGTTTTGTAAGTATGTCATCAGGAGTATCTAAGCTGACTTTGAATGTTTCTCCGTTTACGCTTACACTCCATTTATTTCCATCGTTCACCAATTCTCCATTTAAAGTAACTTCTGCACTTCTGGCCGAAAACCCGTTATTCTTTACTTCTTTTTGGATTTTTTGTAAGGATAAATCATTATCTGCAGCTAGCTTAAGATATGCTTTCCCATCGTTGAGGCTTACTTTGACACTTTGCAAGCCATCCATTTTTTTGAGTCCGCGCTCCAGGCCATAAGCACAAGGTGCGCAATCCATTCCAAATACTTCCTGATCTACTTTGACCAACTGAGCCATTGCAGTAGAGAAGCTGAAAATGCTTAACACTACTATTATTCCTAACTTTTTCATATTTCTGTTTATTTAATGTTACAACCAATAACTTATATTCATTGAGAGTCTGTATCGCTCTTGAGAGCCTTGCACGACATCCTGATAGACTGGAAATAATGCCCCGAAGGATATTCCCCAGGCTCCATAAAGACCAAGAAACGAAGGTCCAATCATTACTTTTTTTCCTCTTTGATCAACAGGGGAAATTTGGCCTTCATTCATGCTTGCACCCGGAAACTCTGCTAGCGATTCAAGAAACACCCTCCAGTCGGGTTTTGGATAATCCCCCATGAAGATATTAGGCCGGTAACCTACTACGAGGCTGGCATAAGGAAGGTCACCTAATTGGTCGTTGTCTTTTTCAAAATAATACTGATAGCCGCCACCTACCCAGACGTACCAGGTTCGGGAAGCATACCCGGTAGAGATCGCTCCATGAATGGAGTTGCTTACGTTGATGCCTCCTCTTGTTTCTTCGGTAGGCGTTGAAACACTTAATATTGCAGTAGATTCAAATCTTTTCCCCACGCCAAATGCATTGGAAAAGAAACGATACCAGACCGAAGCTTCAATATCGCCATTAGCGGGCATATTGCTGTTTCCTCTCGTCCTTGGAGGATCTGAAAGCCGGTTGATCATTGTAGGTGTAGTGATGTTTAACTGTAGGTCTTCTGTAACACCATAAGACCAGATATATCGCAGCATAAAAGACTGATCATCTTCTGTAGCCAGGCTCATGGCAACCGCATTAAAATCAACTCCTCCCTCGGCTAAAGTAGGGGTTTGTAGTCCGAAGAGCGGGCCGTGTCCCTGAGCGTAGGTTTTTGAAAGTGCCATCATGGCAACTATTACAATTAATACTGTTTGTTTCATCTTTACTTTTTAAATCCCTAAAAATTGTTGAAGCGGAAGCAGCAAATAAGCAGAGAATAAGCCAAGCACATAAAGCCCAAAGGATACCCATAAAATAATTTTACTCCACCGGGCGGCAGTATCACAAGGTGTTTCATTACCGAATTCGTCTATTTCACATGCCTGATTGCTCTTGCGACCGTAAAACAGCCAAAAGTTGAACCCGATCAAAATACTGGCTACCAGAAATGTCCACTCCTTATACTTGCTCAACCATATCAGTGCAGGGAAGTCCGAAACTAATCCAGCCACTACCGCTCCCATCCCAACAGCTACGAGCAATGAGGGCAGTGCACAGCAGAGCAGCGTTGAGACAGAAGTAAACAGGGACGCTATGCTGACGAAATCCTGCTTCAGAGATTTTAAGACTCTCATTTTATGCCGCCATTTTAGCACAACTTTCCGCACAGGCTTCACATTTTTCTGCACACTGCTTGCACACCTCACTGTCAAATTTGCCGCACTCTTCTGCACAAGCTTTACACAAATCAGCACAAATGGCGCATACTCTGTTGGCATAATCGGACTGAGATGCCAGCATTTGGACACAGGCGGTACAAAGGGCAATGCAATCCAGACAAAGCTGATGGCATTTTTTCATATCGGGTTCACCCATATGCTGGTCCAGACAGATTCGCGTAGCGGTTATGCATTCGTTACAATTGTCAATACATTGCTGTAAGTCATTATTTAAAGGTTTCATTGTAATTGTGGTTTAAATGAATTCCCTCGCCAGCACGGTGGCAAGGGAAAAATATATTTTGTGAGCCGTGCCTTACTTCTTTTTTTATCCTTGTCCTATCCCTGCTTTGATCAGTTCTTCTTTGGTGACTCCCTGGTTTTTACAGCAGGATAAAAGCGATCCGTTTACAGCTATGGCTGGTATCTTTTTAATCCCGTAAGATTCCAGCTTGCTCAGACAAGTTTTGTCTTTACATTGCTTTACCAGATCATAGACTGTTATTTCACATTGATCACAGGCTAAGTCTTTTACCATGCTGACCACCGGATCACAAACCGGGCAATTAGCCGTAAATATTTCTACTTGACGTTTCATATTTTCCTCCTTTTGAATTGTTCTGTAAAATGATTTGAGATTCTTTCCGGATAAGAACAATTCAAAGGTAAGCTGAGGGAGGGGGTGGTCGCCAAGAGGCGATGACTACAAAATTTGATTTATTTTTCTTGAGATAAGAAAAGTGATGATGAAAAATGGAGATTTTACCGGATCATACTAAGCGGAAATCCGACACTTGCAATACAGAGCAACGGCTTATGAGCCGCTTTTTTCATTTGCATTGCCTATTCGTTCCTTTAGCTCTGCTATTTCCTTCATTTTTTGAGTAAGGCTATCCAACTCCAGGTGGGGAAACTGCTGGCGGATAAATTCTATACGATCTTCATTACCGCAATTTCCTGGGCAGGCTTCAACGGTTTCTGAAATCTTAATGGCAAGAGCTTTCCGGTAAGCTTCATCCAATAATAAATAATGGGCTTTGTCCAACCCTTTTTGTGCTGCTTTGAACTGTAGTAAAATTTTTTCCGGATCCTTTCCTTCATCCAGCATTTTTATCAAGCCATCCACCTGGCCTTTGATGCTCTGCAAGCGTGTCTTTATATCTTTTGTTAGGTCCTTGGGTATCATAATCCTTCAGATTTTATTAAAGGTACGTTTCCGTCCGGGGTGGTGAACAAAAAGTGTGTATGTTTTTTAATTTCAATTAAACCATAGACCCGATATCCGACCCCATAGAGGGATAGGAATAGACCATGTTCCTTATATCGGCAACTTTTAGTTTAGCCCGAATAGCCATCGCAAAAAGGTTGATCATTTCTTCCGCATGAGGGCCGATGATATGAGTGCCTAAAATGTGGCCATCTTTATCCGAAATCACTTTGTAGGCATAAGTGGATTTATTAATCCGTTTGGCATTATACCAGTTGGAGGCAGAAGCACTTTTCACCTGATGTTCTTTCCCTGACCCTTTCGCTTGCTCTTCAGTCATACCCACAGCAGCCAGTGTAGGTAAGGTGAATACTGCACTTGGCATTTCGGAGTAATCTGGTTTTTTGCTATTGCCCCGAATGATATTGGCCGCCACAGCATGACCTTCCATTACGGCTACAGGCGTGAGGTTTAGCCCATTGCTATCAGCTGCATCACCTGCTGCATAAACTGCAGGATTACTCTCACTTTGGAGGTATTCATTTACCTTGATTCCTTTTTTATTGGAAGCTATATTGGCTTTTTCCAGATTCATATCATCCAATTCTGGTACTCTTCCAGCAGCATTTACTACAAGATTGGTCTTATATGTCTCTGTGCTATTCGGAGATTTGGTGATGACTTTGAATTGATCGTCATCTTCTTTAATGCCTACTACTTCAGTTTCAAGATGTAAATCAATCTCCAATGCTCTGGTTGCATCAACGAGGTGCTTGACGATATCCTCATCAAAATTTTCCAACGGACGTTTGCCCTGGTGGAATATAGTAACCTTACTACCAGCCCTGGCGGCAATGTGGGCAAACTCCATCGCAATATAACCACCTCCGATAAAAGTGATATGTTTAGGTAACTTCTCCAGGTTTAGAAAATCGGTACTATCTATGGGTAAATCACCCCCGGGTATGTCCAGGACTACCGGTCTTGCGCCTGTGGCAATCACGATTTTATCACCTTCCAGCAAATCATTCCCAATGCGAACAGTGTTTTCTGACTCAAAGCTGGCTGCTCCATGGTACATCGCCACACCAGCTTTCTCATATCCTTTCTCAACGCTTTTGGGCATTTTGGAAACAAAGTCATTTTTGTAAGTCATTAAGTCTTGCCAATTGATGAAAACACCTCCTGAGATACCCAGGCCACTCATTTTATTTGCACGATCTATGATTTCAGCCGCTCCAACCAGAATTTTCTTAGGATCACAACCACGTAGGGCACAAGTACCACCATAAGGTCGTGAGTCGGTAATGGCTGTTTTTAATCCTTTCTTAGCGCATTTATTGGCGATGGTCATTCCGGCCATACCGGATCCGATGACGATTACATTATATTTTTTCATGAGCAGCAGCTATTTTTTCCACCTTCCTGAATCGGAGGACATGCCACAGTTCCATAAGAGCAATACACACAGCAATCACCATCTTTGGGCTTGATTACTTCTTTGCAATTTTCACATTCGTAGAAGTACTGGCATGCGTCCGTAGGCATGGTTTCTTCTTTCTGATGCCCACAGTTTGGGCAGGTGATGGTGGATTGTAATACGATTTCTTTTTCCATTTCAATATTAAATAAGGTCTATTTGTAACTTTCTGAAACTGCAAAAAGTGAACTGCTGAATTGTCTCAAAGGGAGTTTTATGATTAACCGTTATGCATTTTAATTTCTCAAAAAATCTCTGAAGGAGAGCTGTCATTGTTGATTCTGAGTATTGTTTGATTTTAATCCCACTGCACTTCTGTGGGCCTTCTTCTGAAAAGGTGCCCAGCACAAGTATTCCGTCTGGCTTTATACTTCTTTGGGCATTTTCTAAATAGCTCTCAATTTCTTGTTCTTCCGTTAGAAAATGGAAGGCTGCACGATCATGCCAGAAGTCGTATTGTTCTGTTGCTACAAAAGTTGCAGCATCTGCCACTATCCATTTCACTTTATTGGCAAGATCACCAAGTCTCTGCCTTGTTCGTTTAAGTGCTGATTCAGAAATATCAAGAACTGTAATGTTCTTATAACCCAAATCAATCAGATGATCTACCAGTAAACTGTCCCCACCCCCAACATCTATGATTTTAGCATCTTTAGGTATATTAAACTGCTTTAAGAAACTCAAAGAGGTTTTAGGGGTTGGTTGATACCAGCTTACTTCTTCCAATTGTTTTGATTGATAAATGTCCTCCCAATGTTTTTGCCTGTCAAAACTTCCCATTATTCCTTAATTTTGTTTTCTACTACTTTGTATCCGGTCTTATTGATCGTTTCTATGATTTTGTCTTTTTCTACTTTATCCGGATCATATTTGACAATGGCATTACCCTTCTCGTAGGATGTTTTCACCTCTTTAACTCCAGCAAGTTCACCGACTGCATGGGTCACGTGAGACTCACATCCTGAGCAGGTCATCCCTTTGCCGGGTAATTCTATGGTTTGAAAAATATCAGATTGTGCGCGCCAATCGCTTACTTTTGAATCTGACACAGTGTATCCAGTGCCATTGATCGCTTCCGTAATTTTGTCTAAACCGACTATTGACGCATCGTATTTTACCTGAGCGCTCGCGTCTTTATAGGAAACAGATACTACTTGTACACCATTTAAAGAGGATACCGCGTGCTTTACATGCTCCTCACAGCCTGTGCAGGTCATTCCTTTGATTTTGAAATCGGCTAACTTGATTTGTGTCTGATCATTATCGCCAATAACACCAATACTGTCATTTTTTGGATAGAATATATGCGAGTAGGTAGGAAAAGCGAGCATCAGGGCCGCAAACACTGTAACTATTCCCAGGAACTTCTTTGATTGCCAGAATGAAGATTCTTCGTCTGTTTCACAAGCACAGTCAATTTCTTCTTGTCCCGAAAGCTTTTTGGATGGCTTGAGCTTTTGATACCAGGCGAAAGCTAATACACCAATTGTCAGCACAATTAAGTACGGCCTGAATGGCTCCATCCATGAAAAAGTAGCTGCGATACCACCAATTCCCGCCAACAGCGAAATTACCGGGGTGATACAACACAGCGAAGCTACTATAGCAGCCAGCAATCCGGCACCCGCGCTTTTTGTTGACATAGTAGACTGTTTAGAATGTTGGTTACTTGTATTCATGACACAGTAGATTTTTGTTCTGTTATTGCAAGGCTGTCTAAAATTGGATTGATTACCTTCAGGTTCTCTTTGTGAAGTGAATAGAATACGGTTTGTCCTACTTTTTCGCTCACTACAAGTCCTCCCTCACGCAGTTTTTTCAAATGCTGCGAAATGGCTGGTACGGTCATACTCAAAATGTCACTTAGGTCACAAGGACACAGTTGGGATTCCTTATTAAGCAGATAAAGGATTTTGAGCCGGACTTCATTGCCTGACAGACTCAAAGCTCTGGCGATGCTGGCAATGGTTGGCTCCACCCGGTCTATTTCGGTTTTACATTGCTGGATTTGTGCTACATCAGCGAATACCCGGATACATGATTTAGTCATACTTCTATTATTTAAGCAGTTACTTAAATAACGAAGGTAAGAAATAAAAGTTTAAGCAAATGCTTAAATATTAAAAATTTGCCGCTAATGCACTTTCATATGACCATTTAGAGCTTTCTGTGAGTGAAAGCCCTTCCCACATTCATTGCATTGAAATTCTTGTTTACTTTGGCCGTTTACATTAGTGTTTACAGGTCTGTAAACCGGCTTCTTGCGGTTTGAAGTGGCTTTTTTGCTTTCATTAACCTTATCTACAAACAACTCAGCATAACTATAGCCAGTGAAAGCCAGTACACCAGCTAAAAATACTTTGGTAAATCCTATAATAAGTGCAGGCTGCAGAAAGGAGAATGGATTATAGTATAGCAAGTTCATGATGAAAACAAAGATGGCGTAAAGCGCAGGCTTTCGTTTGATCACATGGATAGTGAACACCAGGATAGTCAGGTCAAAGCTAATGGCATAAAAGAGTGCATAAATGTTTTTCCACAGGTCGTTACCCTGAAATGGCGATGCATTGTAAAATAACTGATGGGAGTGCATGATCATGGGGATAGTACCGGCAATAACCACGATAAAAACGAATTTACGTGAATAAAGAAACGCTTCAAATCTCTCAAAAGCCCCTCTTTTTCTAATTTCTTCCATTGTCTTCAAGTTTTACACACCACATCAAGAGTCGGTCCAGTCATACATATTTGGCTAAACTCTTGCACCTCTTTTGAACCGTGCCAGCTCATTGCCATTAACTTTATTTTCATAGATAATGGCGGTTTCCCATTGTCCTTTAAATGTCTCCATCAGCATTTTCTCCAGTCTGCGCATGCCCAAGGCCTTATTAGCTTTTGCCCTTTGGTGCGTTTTGTCCAGCGAATAGAAGGTACGAACATTGCCATCGTAGAACCAGACAATGCATTTGGAAAGGGCTTCCCGCTGCAGGCGTTCACTAAGCATGGTGTTTACGTTTGAGGTCTTGCAAGTGTAAACAACGGTGTAAACATTGCTGATAGGCTTGATTCAATGATTCATCCCGGTATTTGGCCAGCCTTTTCTGCTGGATGCGGAAGAGTTGTAAACGTGTCTTTTCCCGGAAGCGGCCTTTGTCCTGTTCATGTTGCTGCCATTCGGTTTTGACCTGCTGTAGCAAGAGCTGGTTGCGGATTTCCAGCTTGAGTGTTTCCTGCTTTACGTACCACAGCCAGGTCTTTTTGAAGCCGTTTCGCTCATTGTTGGGGTGGAAGTAGATGTGCGGCTTGGGTATCCAGTGTCCGGGACTTCTGGCTAGCCAGCGGGCAACCATGTTGATCCTGCTATAAGCCGTCTCCTGGTAGTTGAGGCATTCTTTTTCGGTAGCCTGCCATTGTAGTTTTCCATAGACTGATTCCCAAATCAGGTTGAGAATTTCTTTTTCTTCGGGATCAGACAACACCAAATCCGGATAGAGCACTTTTCGGGCATAAGCCCAGAACTGACGTATCAGGGTAAGTAAGAAAATGCGCCCCGCCCCCAGCTTTTGTTCCTGTTTTTCAGCTTTACAAGGCTTTTCAGGAGCTTTTTCTTGCCGGTTTGAGGCAGGGTTAGCATTTTCCTCCGTGTTCTTGTCTTGTTCATGTCGTGTTCCTGTGGCGTTGGCCGAATGCGTAGGCTGTGGGTTAGGTTCGGACAAGCCATGACTGTGACCAGCGGGAACGCCATATTCATGCTGGCCTGTTTCAGAAGTTACTGACTTATCAACATAGCTATTATTATTTTCTTGTTCATGTTGTTCATGAACTAAAGGGTGAAAATTTTTCGCTTTTTCGTAAAAAAGAGAGGCTACTTCTCCGATTTTCATCACGTTATCCCCACAGGTAGTTGATAACTTTGCCATTCCTAAAACTTCAGGGTTAAGCCAGATCTCCACCCCTCCCTGGCCGCAGTGGTTTTCTTTAATAATGAACCTAGCATTTACCAGGCGCTCCCGATGATTGATGATCGTGCGCTTGGTGCAGCCTTTGCATTTGGCCAGGCTTTCGTTATAAGTGTTAAAACCAGGGAGGCTTTTAGTATCCAGTTGGTCAAGCTGTGCTGCTTTATTGAGTTGTTTGAGGTAAAGCCGGACAATCAGTTCTGCAGTAGCCCGGTGGTTGGCATTGAGTTTTTGGGTGAGTTGGCTTTGCCTGCTGTTGTGCCTGTCAATGAAAGACTTGGTGCTCTGAAACACCCTGCCATAATCAAAATGAAGTTTATGATTAGTGGTCTTTTTCATTTCTTATAGATTGAAGGTTTTGCAGTGATTTGACGATGGCTCGTGAGAAATCAATCTTCTCGGAGATTTCCTTATCAAAATGATGGATATGCTTTTGACCAAATTCCCTGAGCAGGAAGTTGTAAACAAGTTTACAGCGGTCATGCTCTTTCTGCATAAAATAAATCTGTTCTTGTAATGAATCCATGTTTACGTTGTTTACATTTTTGTTTACAATCAGTAGCTGGGTACATTGCGCTCCAGGTATTCCAGGATACTCTTTTTAGAGTAGCGAATGATGCGACCGTGCTTGGTGAATTTGATCGCTTCAATATCGCGCAGCTCCTGCAGCTTGGTTTTGCTGCGGATACCCAACAGTTTTTTAGCTTCATCGGTAGAAAGCCAGTCATTGGCCGGGTCAGCATTGGCCAGGGCTTCTTCTTTGGCTTCCTTTAGTGCCTGCTTAAACATGCCCATCAGTTCACGGTGCATGCGGTGGTAGGCTTCCTTTTCAAAGACAATTATTTCCATCACTTAGCAGTTAAATGTTGTTCAAGTACCGAGAATACCTCTCGGCTTGGCAGATAGTGATGGCTACTAAATATCAACTTGTCATTTTGCGACAGGCTTATTTCTTTTAAAGCTCGTCTGAGGTTCTCTGCATTTACCCAGCGGGCAGATAGCATTACCGAATGTTGATGTTGATTTGTTACAGCCATCTTTGATCTGTTTATGGCTGTAAAGAGAGGAGTTATTTTAATGCGAAAACAGTCCTTCACCGGTCCCAGTTACCCCTGAGACCAGAAACAACTCGCTGTATTTCAAATGGTTAAGAGGTTGATTTTTTAAAAACTTTTTTATTGATACTTCAAAGGAACCCCCGTATATTCGGTTTTAACTGTGAAAACCACATTTAGAATGACACAAAAGTTACCCCCAGGGGACCCTGAAATTTTGCATAAACCGGTAGATCAGCTCCCAATCATAGAGGAACTATCCGCTTTTATGTACCGTATGGAGTTTAAAAACCTGAACGAGATGCTGGAATTCAGCGCACCGGATCTATTAAAAACCCAGGGTTTCGGATACAGGTGCCTGGCAAGCCTGCTCAATTTACTTGACGAACATGGCTGTATTGATTTGTTGAGGGAAAGGGATGATCTTTAAACGATTTTACCTGCGTTTTCAATATGGGCCAGCATCCTTTTCATCATGCGGCCAACTGCACGCTTTGTGCCGGTATCTACTTTGTAGTATTTTCCTTTCAAGCTACCAAATGAGATGTTTTCTTGCTGATCGGTACGGTAGTGTCGAGTGATAAATTGCAATAATTCCTGACGGGTACCATCTACCAATCCTGTTTCAAAAAACGCTCTTACAAATAAGGAAAGCTGTGCTACCGACATTCTAAGCTGTTTTTTATCATTTAAGATATCAATTAAGCCATCATTATAGCTGTATTTGGCTTTCTTTTTCAGGTAGCTGATTTCTTCTTGTAGCCAAATGGCCATTTGTTCCCTGAGGGGTAGTAGTTGATCATTGTAACAGAGCCTGGTCTTCAATGGTAGTTGGTTACCCAATTTCTGATAGTAATAAAGTTTCTCCAGTTTTTCTCTCGTACTTTCCATCATCTTTATTTCCTGATTGATTTGTCTGGTAAGATAATTGAAGAATTTTAGCGAGTTATAATTCATGCGCCAAAGTATCATGAGTACACCTTTATAATCCAAGGGTTTTTCTTCTATCACTGCTTCATAAAATGCTTGCAAATAGGCCAGATCATATTGTTGATACTGGTATATTATAGTGACAGGTTCCAACTTGCCTAACCGGTGAAAAGGGGTAATGACAAGTTCATGCAGCAAATAATCTAAATTTGACCACTCCAGGTGGTTGAGCACTTGACTTAGCTTATTAGCATGAAGAGCAGCGATCAGTAACCTGCTTTTATAAGGTACAGGAAACGCAAAGTCTAAGTACTTTCCGAAAGATTTCTCAAGAAAGAAAAGTACTTCATCTAGGCTTTGGTAAACCAATTTATAAATGTCTGTGGTGGTATATTTACCGGATAACTGAAACAGCGAACTATGCTCCTCAGGCGAGATAAGATCGTAAAGCAATGTTTGAATGTATCCGTTCACAAGTATCTGATATTTGCGCACGAAGGATTTAATTTGACTATCCTTCTGTTCCAGTAAGCTTCCTGTTAGCTTTTCTTTAATGACAGCTACAGTCTCATCACAAAAGACTTGGTAATAGTAGAATCTTGCTTGTTCTCCCGTTAGGTTTTCATACTTATCAGATACCAGCAATTCCAGGCTGGCATACTGATCATTTTCAGCTAAATACCATTGCTTAATGGCCTCTTCGGAAAGGTTCAATTGCTGGCAGAGATAGTCCAAAGCCGAATGATTTCCTTTTTGGGGATTTTCATTTTGGGATACGTAGTAAATCTCACTGAAACACAACTCCCTGAGTTCTTTTATGGAGTAGGTCTGGTTCTTCTTTAATAAACTGATGGTTAAATACCTGTCATAATCCGGAAATCTGTCCTTCAAAAAATCCAGGTAATGCTGGTGCGACATTAAATTGCTGACGGGTGAAAGGTCGCCATCAAGCATTCGGTAGAATGCGTTAAGATTTTCCATAATGATGCTGGTTTGGGTGTTGTTATCAAGTCAAAACTTTTATCGTTTTTTGGACAAATAATTTAATTGTTTTGACATTATTCCGTTTTATACGGTATTTGTGACCCAGCATTTTTTGATATATGTCAAAAAAATATCATTAAATCCGAATTTCAGAACGTACTCTACTTAAAGTTTCTCCTGAAATACCTAAATAAGAAGAAACAAGATTTAGTGGTATTCTCTGGATTATTCTTGGCTCGCTTTGAAGCAGCATTATGTATCGTTGTTTAGCAGTAAGATTTTGGAGGGCAGTAACTCTGTCGAGCATGCGTCTGCTAAAATCTTCCATTACGAGCCTGCCCAGCCGCTCCCATTGTTTGTGTTTGTCATACATCCTCATCAAGTCTTGATGCTTCAGACTAAGCACTGTGCATTCCTCAATAGCCTGTATATATTCTTCGCAAGGGGTTTGAGTGGTAAAACTACGTAATGAGGTAGTAAAAGTATTCTCGAAAGAGAACCAATGAGTGATAGCCCGGTTGTTCTTTTTATGGAAGAACCTGCAACAGCCTTTGATCAAGAAATGTACTTCTTTAGTAATTTCTCCTTCTACAGCAAGAAAACTACTTCTGGGATACTGTTTCGTATAAAATTTTGAATCAATTTCGTCTGCAGCTTCTCCTTCTAACTTCAAAAAACCATCAAGATACGCCCGCAATTGATCCTTCATAATTTTAAATCATAGATACCCCTTTGTGAAGGTATATCATATAGTTTAAAAAAATTATGCAGGCCTAACCAAAACCAAACGTCTGTGAGATTATTGTAAATTAGTGTTCGGCAATTTAACGTAAAAAGTTGTTCCAACTGAAGAATTTTCCAATTCAATCTTTCCACCTAACTCATCCACCAAATTTTTAATCAGATAAAGGCCTAGCCCATATCCGTGATTATTTTGACTAAGCCTGAATCCCTCATGAAATATTTTTTGCTGCAATGGCTCTGGTATTCCTATTCCATTATCAGCAACTGTTATAACTATTCCCTCCACAACATCATCAAATTGTACATTTACAAATCCCATATTTCCACTACGATACTTTACACTGTTATCAATTAGGTTTTGTAAGACAGAATACAACCTATTGTAATGAGAAAAGAATGGAATTTCTGTATTATCACTAATTTCAATACTCATTTCATCGGGAGGTCGGATTTGATCAATAATGGATTGAGTCATTTTTGATAAATTAATTTGATCGGTAGAGTGATTTGGGTCATAGTATTCTCTGATTATTTTTTCAACTCTTTGTGATAAATCACGAGTCATTTTCAAAAGGATTAGCCCATATTCTGTTCTTTTATTTAGATCGGGCTCTTTGGCTGTAATTTCT
>NZ_SMLW01000175.1 GCF_009711405.1 Fulvivirga kasyanovii
TGTATTTTATCACTCTTTTGAAGTTTCTCCACTTTTTTAGTAGATACACCATGAGGAAACCCGTGTGCTTCAGCTTTTGCTGCCTGTTCGGCAAGCCCCTCTGTGGTTTCTGCCTCTTGTCCAAATCTAACTAAAGTACCATCACCACTTTTCTTTGATGCATCAATTGTTGTTTCAATTACATCATCAACTGCCCCTTTCGCTGGTGTTTTAGCTAATATGCCACCTGTAACTCCACCTCCTTTTCCAAAAGTTGCTACATTTACCACATCGATTCCAAAACTCAACCATTTTTCTCCTGTTGATTGTTTTGATTCAACAAATCCGGTTTTATACCCATCTTCAGTTTCTACGAATTGAGCCCTTGTATCAGAACCAACTGCTGCTAAAACTATATTATAAAGAGAATGTTTTGTTTCTAGAAGATCAACTGCTATAGTACTTGCCAATGTCTGATCATCACACGGTTTATCTCCACAAGGCCCTTTAGCCACTTCTTCCGGCACCATCCCATCAGGATCAATAAACCTAATCGGATTATCAAAAGCATAGTTGTAAGGCGAATGCCTTCTCATCAGGTCAGCCGCAGGGTCAACATTTAAAAACCTTCCTAGTACTGGATCATAATAACGGGCTTGATAATCATAGACATTCCAATCAAGGGATTTCTGCAATTCAAAGCCATTATAGAGGAAATCGTTCCTTTTGGCTGTTATTCGCTGATATCCTCCAGAGTGCTGAAGACCGAAAGGATAGAAATTGTCCCTTTGGACAACACTGCCCTCTGTGACCACCACCTTCATATCATCAAAATAGGTCCAATTGGCAGCAACACTTTCGTTGCTAACATAAACATACACAAATCCTGCTTTTGGTGCCACAATATCGTTGATGGATATTTTTTCGTGGTTCATATCCGCGGCAGTAGATATCTGGGCGTGGCCATGCTGGTAGTACACCATGTCCTCATCAAACAGTATGTAGTTGAGGTAAGCAGCAGGCCTTTTGTCATCGGCCGTGCCGTTGATGGCCATGCCCCCGGGGGTGGCATAGGCTCCTTCAAAAGCATCGTAGGTTGCCTGCTCATAGCCTGAGCCTCCGTTTACGCCTCCAAAAGCTCCTGCCACGGCCGAAATTAGCGCTGTAGTGGTGGTTGTGGATGAATACCCGGAACCTCCTTCATAGTAGCCAAAGACTTCCATGTCTATTTTATCACCAGCCCCTACAGGCAGGCTTATGCCTGGGCCGCAGGCTGGGTGCCATTCAGGCGTACCACTTTATCACCTCCGTCTGCATTGGCATCGGCATTATTGAAAGTTACCCTGGTGTCCTGAATGTTGGCATATAACTCTTCTTCTTCAGCCGCATTTTCAGATTCAAAAGTGGCTGTAAAAGTCGTAGGATCGCTATGCTCAACCATTTAACTACGATGAAGATAAAGAGCATATTTTCTACACTCTCGATAACTTGATTAAAGCTGCTAAGCTTAGAACCCTGTAAAGTAAAAAAGCCTCGCATTGCTGCAAGGCTCCT
>NZ_SMLW01000033.1 GCF_009711405.1 Fulvivirga kasyanovii
TTGAGACTATATGACTAAACAGACAACAACATGAAAAAACTTAATTGGCTGCTAGCTTGCATCCTGCTTGTGGCTTGTGGAGATGATGAGGGAGAGCTTGAAGGTGATACATTAAGAAACTCGTTAGTAGGCAAATGGGATGCCTATATATCAATTGGTCCGGATGGCGGAACTCATAATTTCCCAAACGATATTTTACTCAACTACGAACATGGGTTTCAACTAAACGCCGACGGAACCTATAACCCTCGTTATTTAGACTCCGAAGATCCTCCAACTTTCTATACTT
>NZ_SMLW01000307.1 GCF_009711405.1 Fulvivirga kasyanovii
TTCATTTATGCTAACGCTCAGTCCGAAGCATGCCATAGCTTTGACGGCGCGAGGCAGAGCAGTAGTCAACGTAGAAGGAATCAGCGCAGACGTTGCCAATTTTATTGACCGTATAGAGGATGAAGGGGACTTTGTAATTGATGAAAATGAAACCTACGATTTCAGTGATTTTTATGTTCAGAGCCAGGCATGGGTGGAGTATGGCCTGACCTATTCACGAGTGGTTTTTGATAAAGAAACCAGTTTTTTAAAAGCCGGTGCTACTGTAAAACTCCTTTCGGGGCAGGGTTCAGGGTATATGTTCTTCAATGATGTGAAATACAGCGGACTGGCTGACAACAGGGTAGATGTAGCCAGAATTAGTGTTGAATCGGGTATATCAGATAATTTAAGTGTTAGTAAAGGTGTTGATGATTATGAATTTGACGCTTTTGGAAATACCGGTTTAGGCCTTGATCTGGGTGCTGTGTATGAGCACCGGCCTAACATTGAGAAATATCGTTATGATATGGATGGTGAAACAGGGTTGTTGAGAAGGGACCGCAACAAGTACAAGTATAAGATAGGTTTCTCTTTGCTTGACCTTGGAGGAATTAAATACGATAAGAGTAACGACAGTGGAAATATTGAAGGAGATGCTTCCGGTCTTGATGTTAATGATCTTGATGGAGACCTTGATGAGATCCTGGATTCATTATTTGTTTATACCACCGGAGGCTCTTACAAAATGAGCTTACCTACCCGCATGGCCGGTGAGTTTGATTACCATGTAGCTAAAGGCTTTTATGTTAACTTTACCGGACAGCTAGCTTTGAAAAAAGGAACCGGTGATACTGAAAAGAGCGCATATGTATCAGGAATAGCTCTGACGCCCAGAATTGAAAGCAAGAATTTTGGTCTTGCTTTGCCAATTTCCTATGACAAATATTCAAATCTTGCCTCTGGCTTCTCATTACGTTTAGGATCATTGGTCGTAGGGTCAAGAGATGGTATCAGTAATTTTCTGCTTGGTAAGGATGTGAGCAGTGCTGATGTACACGTTGCTTTGCGGTTTGGACTTACCTATAACAAGAAAAAAGATAAGGACAACGATGGTGTATCCAATAAAAGGGACGTGTGTAAGCGTGTACCCGGAGTATGGGCTTTCAAAGGCTGCCCTGACAGAGATGGTGATGGCGTAGAAGACAAGGAAGATGCTTGTGCTGATGTGCCCGGCAAGGTTGACTTTAGAGGCTGCCCCGATGGTGATAACGATGGCGTGGAAGATGCTAAAGATTCATGCCCGGAAGTGCCCGGCGTAGCTGCTTTCAATGGTTGCCCTGATACTGATGGGGATGGCGTAAGAGACGAGGAAGATGCATGCCCTGAGTTGGCAGGAAGCCCTGAAAGAAAGGGATGCCCGGATAGTGATGGAGACGGACTCTATGACAATGAAGATAACTGCCCGCAAGTTGCCGGTTCGCCTGACAATCAGGGATGCCCGTTTAGCGATATGGATGGCGATAATGTTATTGACAGGGATGACAAGTGCCCTGAATTAGCCGGAGTGCCTGAAAATGGTGGTTGCCCTTACTCTGATATAGATGGAGACGGAGTGATAGATGTTGAGGACGAATGCCCGTCTACTCCGGGACTTGCCACTAACAAAGGATGTCCGGAACTGGAAGAAGAAGAGAAGGAAGTACTGGATGCAGCGTTTGATAACCTGGAGTTCAAAACAGGTAGCGCTGTTATAGCCACATCATCTTATACCAGTTTGGTTGAGTTAGCCAATCTTTTGAAGAAAAAACCTGAATGGAAACTTAAAATAGAAGGACATACAGACAATACAGGCAGAAGAACCACTAATTTGCGTATCTCAGAACAACGCGCAAAAGCCGTGGCGGATTTCCTTGCTGCTCAGGGAATTGATGAAGAAAGGTTCCAGGTAAGTGGGTTCGGTCCTGATCAGCCTGTAGCTGATAATTCAACTGCAGAAGGTCGTCAGAAAAACAGACGTGTAGTAATGACCGTTCTCTTCGAATAAATTGACATTAAAGTTAATACATTGATAAACCCCATGACTGAACTTTAGTCATGGGGTTTATTTTTTATTCGACATTGAGGTAGCAATCTTGGATCAGGTGGAATTTCTGGGGAGATGTAAAATTTTCACCTCTTTGCCAACAGACCGTTGTTAATAGCAATCGGTAAGAGCAGTTGGCAAGCTCGTATAATATAGCAATATGTGCGGTTCACTGTTTACCGTTTAATTTTTCACTGTTCACCGCATTCTGCCCAACAAAGTTGGTACTAACCCTCAGAATACCCCGTTTTGCCTACTGCTATTGCCGATTGCCTACTGAATACCGGATTCCCAGACTCCCATAAAAATTCCTCGGTAAACCAGGGTAGTAGTACCGGGGAGCTGAACCACCGAACCCGACAGCATTGACCAGTACCATGGATGCGTAATGTTCATCCAACAAATTGTTAATGCCTGCACTAATATCATATTCAAAGTTTTTCAAAAACCTGCCTATATAGCCTGCTTTAATGTTCACAAGGGAATAGCTGTCGCTATACAGGCTGTTGGCATCGTTTAAAGGAATGCTGCCCGTGTACTGATAGTTGCTGTAGAGGTAGATGCCTGATTCGCTGTCCAGGTCGACACCGAAATTGACTGTACGTGAGGGTACACCGGTGAGATCATTGCCAGAGTAGTTCTCTTCTTCACTGGTGAACTCCTCGAACCGATAGTTCATAAAAGTTGCTGATAAAAATGGTCTGATTGACCAGGTTGTATGCTTGAGAACATCCATTTGCATGAGTAATTCCACGCCCTCATGTAAAGTCTTTCCGGCATTAATACCTACATAAGTATCGGGGCCTGTTCGTTGGGCTACCAGAAGATTATCAATATCCATACGATATATTGAAAGCTCGGTATATAGTCTGTTGTTGAGCCAGGAATCCTTACTTCCTATCTCATAATTCCAGCCCGTTTCCGGTTGAATATTAGTATTGATGGTGCCTTCGGGTGTAAGTGTTTCAGCAACACTAGGTGGTGAAAAGCCATGGCTAACGGATGCATAAATGCTATGTTCGTCATTCAGTAGATAAACAATGCCTGCACGTGGAGACCAGGTGGTGGAGAAGTCATATTCGCCTGATTGGTCTAAACTATCCGCATACAGGTCGTCCAGTTTGTAGCTTGTTTTGTTGCTGTTAAGCCCTGCCTGAAATGAAAGCTTTTGGGTAAGCTCCCAATTGACCTGGGCAAAGATGTTGTAATAGTACCGATGCTCCTTATTGTCACTCAGTATATTTCCCGGTATACTGCCTGCACCAGGATTCTGCTCATACAGATTTTCATATGTCGACCATTGGTACCAGTCGCTAAAGTATTCAAAACCACCACTCCAGGTCATTTTCCTTTGTAATACATCGGTACGCCATATCAACCTCGACCTTAGCCCTGTGGCTATGGAGTTCTCCCGCAGAATGTCAAAAGGCCTTGGTTCATCAGCATCCCGAAAGCTTAAGAAGGTACTTGTAATGCTTTCCAGGTTATTAGTGATGTGGTAATGATAGGATATACCCACATTAGCTTTGTTGTAAGCTTCATACCCACGTGACTGTAGCCAGGTATAGGCCGCAGATGAAGGAGCGGTGTTAAAAGTCTCTTCATTGACCGAGCTGGGGATGTATGCTTTCATATGAGTATAAAGTCCTAAAACAGAGACTGCGGTTTTCTCATTCGGGGTTATTTTAGAAGTGAAAATGAATGATTTTCTGTCGTACTCACTGTTTTGCCTGTAACCATCAGTATGTGTATCGGTATAGGTCAGGTTAAGCTGGTTTCGTTCACCATCTATGGCCGCCGAGGCAGTTGTTCTTAAAAGTCCGTATGTGCCCACAGTGCTTTTTGCAGATATGGAATTTTCATCCGTAAGCTGGGAAGTCAGGTTAATTGTGCCTGCCAACCCGGCACCATAAACGCTGGAGTTAGGTCCCTTGATGACTTCTATGCGTTGGATAGCGGCCAGATCGATGTCTTCTATGGTAGTTTCCCCTTCGCCGGATGTCAGGGGGATATCATCATAATAGGCGCGAACTTTATTGGTGCCATAAGGTGTACGGGCCCCTATACCACGGATGGTGATCCTGTTGGTGTTGAGGCTTCCTGAGTGCATATAAACACCTGGCAGGCGATTAAGGGCAGGGGTTACTGTTGTTTCATCGTTGCGCTGAAGCTGCTTACGCGTAATGAGGTTGACTGCGCCGGGTACTTCTCTGTAGGCTTCATTGATCTGCGAAGCTTTGACAATTACTTCCTGCAAGTTAGTTTCTGACGGTTCTAACCTGAGTCGGATGAAATCACCGGCTTTTGCATAGACATTTTCAGAAGTGTACCCCAGGTGGGATATGTTAAGGTAAACAGGATCGCTATGTGGAGCTGCCAGGCTAAAATATCCCTGTTCATTGGTCACAGTACCAATACTGTCCTCTAAGCTGATTACCGACACATTGTACAAAGGTTCGTTGTGCGCAGCATCCACTATCTGACCTGTAATAGTCTGGCCATATAGCCACTGGCACAGCGCTGGTATTATAAAAAATGCACTTGTTATAATAAGTTGCCTCATATTAATCTAAGGTAGCTTGATTTAGGAATTTTAAAAAGCCTGACACGCAGCCCTCATATCAACATGAAAAGCCCTTTAAGGTTATACCGGATCAAGCGGAATTTCTAGGGGAGAGCCTAAATTTTCACCTCTTTGCTGACAGACAGTAGTTAATCAGCAATCGGCAAAAGCAGTTGGCAAACTCGTATAATATAACAATAAGCGCGGATTCACTGATTTTTAGTGGCAAGTTTTACATTACTTGCTTACTTTCCAGTCCATTTACTCCACAGGTTTTCCGTTTGATCCGTTATACCTGGCCCGGCATGTATTTGGGTCGAAGGGTAAGAGGTGTATAAAGTGGTTCATTTTTTCCTCGACAGATGGCCGGTTTTTTACACATGAGTTGCTTGCAGCA
>NZ_SMLW01000025.1 GCF_009711405.1 Fulvivirga kasyanovii
TCATGTTTTGCTTTGCAGCGGGTTTTGCTCAAAGCAAATGTCTTGAAACAGTCACCCTTCCCAATGAAGCAGCATGGGGAGGTGGTGATTCACAAGGTTCTATGCTCATAGGAAATACCTATGGCCCCGGGGAAGGCCCCGGCATCTATATAGTGGCAGATGGCGGATATCGCTTATACCTCAACGGAGAATTACTTGCCTATGATAATGCCGCCGGAAGGGTGCAGTTCGTTCCCATGACCTTTTTACCAGGGTATAATGCCATATCC
>NZ_SMLW01000230.1 GCF_009711405.1 Fulvivirga kasyanovii
CCACTGTAGCTTCAAATGGATAAGTGATGGTAACGATGTTTACAATACAAAAGAAGCTACTTTTTCATGGAACAGATGGAACGGATACAACGAATACCTGTGTGACGGCAGAGATAATTACAGCGCACTGGTACAGGGTTCGGACATTACTTTCGACCATATTTGGTGGGAAGGTTCCAGGGGGCGTACACCTAAGCTTTACGGAGATGCACCTGCCCGCATCCACATGATCAATAATTATCACTCCGACAACACCTTCTATTCTTCTTACTCGGGAGGGCCTGACTTACTTCTGAAAATTGAAAACTCTCACTTTGATGGTGTCCGTATACCTACGGTGCGGGTTCATGGCGGGGTTATATATTCCTCAGGAAATTTATATGAGAATATAGAATTCCATTCAGGTGATAATTGGGCACATACTTCTGAACCCAAAGATGCTACGGCCAACTTTCATGTCGACTACCCATATACTTTGGATAATGTAAATGACGTAAAATCAATATGTACATCCAGAACAGGAGCAGGGGCTCAATGGGGCACCATGCCTGAATATGATGATGCTGCCGGGCAAACTACAGCAGGCCCCTCTGTAAGCATCAGATCACCTTCAAGTGGTCAGGGTTTTACTGACCCTGCATCTATCACAATCAACGTCTTTGCAAATGGTGAAAACGGTATAGCTAAAGTAGCGTTTTACCATGGAAGCGATAAACTGGGTGAAGATACGACCGCCCCGTATTCATGGATGATTACAGATCCTGAAAACTGCACTTACTCTATTGTGGCAGTGGCATACGACAACAAGGGTCTGGTAGCCTACTCTACCCCTACAACCTTTACAGCCACTGTCAACCCAACAAATGACAACTCAGGTTTGGTTTCCTCGGTACCCGATGCTTCAGGGAACCTGCCATTGAAAGTTTTTCCTAATCCGGTGAAAAATACCATGAAGATCGAGGGCAAATTTACCGGTAAATGGAGCTTATATGACCTGCAAAACAGAAAGGTGATGTCAGGAAGTCAGCGTTTAGTACAAATGGAAGGACTGAAGCAAGGCATATATGTTCTGCGAATAGAAGAGCATGTCATCAGAATAATCAAGAACAATTAATTTTAGTGCCTGATCTTGCTCCAGGCTATAAATCTGTGGAGTAAAATACCAAGCATAAAAATTAGTTATCTCCTCAGGATTCCGCCTGAATCCCCCTGAGCTTTGGATTAAAAGACCTTCGCTCCATGGTGAAGGTCTTTTTTATAAATAGGAATACACCTGACTAAAAACTACCCGGCAAATAAGGGATCAATCGGAATTTCTGGGGAGACCCTAAAATTTTCACTCTTTGCTGACAGACAGTTGTTAATCAGCAGTAGGCAAACTCGTATAATGATAACAATAAGCGGGTTTACTGATTTTCAGTGGCAAATTAACTTTACTTGTTTTACTTTCCAATCCATTTTACTCCACAGGTTTAACGTTTGATCCCAAATAAGTATGAAAGAAAGCATGAGTTCTACTTCGAGATAGGATACTCCTGTATAAAACCAGTAAGTTAAAGTTTTTCCCCTCAAGTATGCGGGTCCACCTGTAAATACCTACTGATTAACTAATTAGAATGCTTTTGCAAAGCTTTTTCAGGAAAAAGCAAATTGCAAAACGCCATTTTTTTCATTCTTGCAAATGTTTATCAACACTCGGGAGCTCCCCTATCCTCAACGTGTGAGCCTTTACTCATGCCCCATTAAGTAATGGTAACAAGAAACAAAGTTTAATCCCCTGAAACCCGACACCTCAGGTGTCATAAACCCAAATATCTGATATGTAAAAACTGTTTACAACTTTATTTATTGTCTGATGGCCTGGAGTAAGTCATTCTTTTCACTTACTCAAATACTATTTTTTTTCAACCATTGAAATTCAAGGACATTTGGATGATTCTATGCTGGCAATGCGTCGTGCACTAAATCTGAAGCCCGAAATTTCAACAAAAAAATTTAACCCGATCAATATGTTAAGAGGAATAACAACAATTATTCTCATGTTTTGCTTTGCAGCGGGTTTTGCTCAAAGCAAATGTCTTGAAACAGTCACCCTTCCCAATGAAGCAGCATGGGGAGGTGGTGATTCACAAGGTTCTATGCTCATAGGAAATACCTATGGCCCCGGGGAAGGCCCCGGGATTTATATAGTGGCAGATGGCGGGTACCGCTTATACCTCAACGGAGAGTTACTTGCCTACGACAATGCAGCCGGAAGGGTGCAGTTCGTTCCCATGACCTTTTTACCAGGGTATAATGCCATATCCATTGCAGGGATCAACGGACAAGATGCGCCTGGTGTGCTGGTCCAGATTGATGAACTTGAAAAATCATATTATTCAGGTTCATCATGGAGGGCCAATGCAAGGCCTTCTGATAATACCTGGAAAAAGAAATATTACAACGACCTGCAATGGAGCTATGCAAAAGAGCAAAGCGGATCTATTACCAGTACACCCAGTGGTGTAAACTTCTCCGGTTTCCCTGCAGGTTCAAAGTCGAAGTGGATATGGAGTTCCAACACAGGCGACAAACAAGCTGTACTGAGGTATGTTTTTAAAATACAAGCTGTCGGGTTTGGCAGGAATACCACCGGCGGTGAGGATGCTGAAATAGTG
>NZ_SMLW01000026.1 GCF_009711405.1 Fulvivirga kasyanovii
CTTGCCGATTGGCTACTGAGTTTACCGGATACTGATTACTCAAACGCAGACGACCAATCAACTAGCATACTGATCAGGGATATGAATAAATAATGGCAAATTTTGTAACTTTAGAACATGGAATGGAGAAAACATATAATAGCAGATGAAGCAGTTTTACTGGGCAAACCCACTGTAAAAGGAACACGCATATCAGTGGAGCACATCATCGGGCTTTTGGCTCAAGGATGGACAGAACAACAAATCCTCGAAAATTACCCCCGGTTAAATCA
>NZ_SMLW01000545.1 GCF_009711405.1 Fulvivirga kasyanovii
ATTTACCTGTCGCTCAAAAGCTCCGATATCTACATGCTGGCCCGATTTCCTCAGATGAAACAAATAATCGCTGGCTATATTCACGTTGTCTATTTCTTCCATATCCAGTCCACTATCTACTATCGGACTACCTTCTACAGGTGAAAAATCAAGTGCTTGTGGATTGGAGAAAATAGCATCTTCTATATTGTTCCCAATAAAATTGTTACTGATATCGAAGTCCATTTTCTTATCAAATTTTAGCACATCTCCGACTGCGTTGACCAATACATTATTATAAAAAACATTATTGACGCTGAGGTTTGAGTTCATTTTAACACCATAGCCTTTGATGTTCACAAGTGTGTTATTTACAATTCTATAACTCATGCCTGCCGGAGGGTTTCTGTCCCCGATATGTATGGCATCTTTAGAGCAGTCTACAATAAGGTTATTGTACACCTGGTTATCAAACCCATTTAAGAAAATAGCCCTGCCTGTACCTCCTTTAATATAATTATTGTATATCTCACCCACCGTACCAGGGTTGATCTGAATGCCGGACTGGTGAACAGTAATGTTGTTCCTGCCATAATTTATGATCTCATTATTATAAATCTGGCAATCTCTGGTAGCACTGCCTACCTGAATGCCATCGCGGCCTGTATTTTCCACACGATTATTATAGATGCGTACACCTTCAAGTTCGGGCTCGTACAAAACTTTCCCGGAGCATTCGCTTATGGTCGGAAAACTGGTGTGCCAGTGAGAACCTCCTATATACAATGCTTCGTCTGCCACATCATGGATGTAGTTATGGTGGATGATAGTATTTCTCTGGACAAAAGTACCTCTGTTAGTACTACCATCACATACCGGCCTGGTACGTGCTGCTATCCCGGCGCTCTTGGTTCCTTTTATTTCAAGGTGGTCAATTTCAAAATCAGTGGTACCTAATTCAGCCACTACACCGAATGGCCTGGTTCCTGCCACTACAATCCCATAGTCATCTGCAGACCCTGTACCTGTAAGCCTGATATGGCTGCTGTTGTGAAGTTTGATACCGGGCAGATCGCCAGAGATTTTGACAGGCCCGTCACAATTAATAAAAATGAAAGGTTTATCTGCTGTTCCATGAAAATTCCTAAAAATTATGGGTTCCCTACCGCCTGTTTTAATTCCGATGGTTGAGCCTGCGGGTAAATTGATCCAGTCATTATCAATTACTTTATCACCTGCACGGACAACATAATCGCAATCAGCACAGGCTGTAGGCACATACTGGCAGGAGTTGTTATCATAAGATGCTCCTCCAGTATTTATAGCTCGGGAATCGGTGCAGCCTGCGACTCCCTCTGTTTGGGTAACAGCAACCTCCCCGGTCGTATTGCCCCCCATAGAAGATGACTCGGATAAAAGTTCATCTTCCGCACAACTGATAAAAAAAATGATAATAAAACAAAACATACCAAGCCTGGTCAACCATGGCTTTGTCATGGTTACTAAAAAATTAGACATGTTAAAAAAATGGTTATTAGTTAAAAAAATAATTGCTTGCCCCACTTACCTACCTTCAAAAAAGAATGATCTGAAAAGGACTTAAAAATCTATCGTCTACCAAACAGTGAGTGGCAGCAGTAAGTGCGATGAAATTGGCGGATTATCGACTAACAGAAGATATTAAAGAGGAAATGCCATGAATGGCGATGGATTGGCGAACAATTTTAGATTTTGATAGGTGTAGAAGACTCTAGCCTCAAACGCCAAAACTAACTTATTTAACCATGTAGAGGGAAGCAATCTCCAATCCCGGAGAACTTAACTTCCCTGACTACAGCTAGACATTATTTTAATTTGACCGCTACCAACTGATCACACCTTATGCCGATTACTGAATACAGCACATCCATGCCAAGGATAGGTACAACCTCCTTATAGTGATCAAAAATGAATAGTGTACATCAGCACCGGAAGCAACGGCAACTGATCGAGGTATTCCACTTCGTTGGTTACATCATTGTAATACTGGTCCACTTTGGCTGCGTTGTTGGTTATGTTTTGAATATCAAGTTTCAATTCCTGGCTTGTCTTCTTTCTGTCGATCCGGTAAGTAATGCTCAGGTTGGTGAGAAATACATCGTCACCTTCCAGTGAAAACGCCTGATCTTCAAGCCATACTTCTTTATCCTGAGCCATAGAAGCTTCTTCATCTAAAGGGGTGAATTTCCTGGCGCCTAGCAGAGATACTTTGGCGTTAATGCCGAGTACCTTCTTCTTGTCTCCTTTACTGCCTAGGGCGAACTCTTTACCTGCCAGTAAATTCCCGGCATAGTTGCCATTAAAACGGCTGTCTCTTTCTACCCCATCCATGGCCGTGTACCTGGAATCATACAGAGATCCGGTAACCATAAAGAAATAACCGTCTGCAAAATAGCGTTCCAAGGTCAGCTCCACACCCATATTCTCTCCGGTGCCTTCGTTCACGAGCTTTCTGTCGGTAAACCACTCTACCTGGTTTAGCAATGAATAGGAGCTATTCGGGTTATCTTCAACGGGTATATTATACAGGTACTGATAATAGGCTTCCATTTTAAAAAGCAAATTGCTCCCGAGTTTATTTTCATAGCCAAGTACGTAATGCTGCGCCATAGAGAAGTCCAATCCGGTATTTGGCATTGACGTATTGCCCATATCATCTTCTACTATGCTGTAGTAATTGGTCAAAGACTCCATCTTACCGTGTATGCCCCACCCTGCGGATATAGCTTGTCTTGGGAGGAACTGCCACCTTACACTGGCACGGGGCTCTATGGAAGCATGACTGTTTAAAGAAGTACCCTGAGCATGAAGTCCGCTGACCAAAGTTACATCCTCCCAGGGGCGATACTTCCAGCTTACAAACCCCTGGTAGTGCGTTGCGTCCTGTTCAGTATTTTGATTTACAACGTACTCTCCAGGCACCTGATCATAGTACCGGCTGAAAAATTCAAAGTTGTGAAAGGTATAGATCAGCCCTGTTTGCAGGTTATGCCTGGCATTGAACTTATGGTTGAATGTGGTTGCTCCCTTGATTGAGTACTTGTCCAGTTGGGCATCACCAAGCATGACCATTTTTTGCTGACCGTCGGGCTCTTCCCCCACAAACCCACTGCCATTTTTCGAAACCGAAATACTGTTTTGCAGATATGTTCCTGCTCCCAGGGGCAGGTATTGGGTAATACCAACCACACCCATATCGGCCTGATAGTCACCCTGGTGCAACAGTTTATCTTCATCTTCTTCATCGTACTCCTTGGTGAGGATGTTGCTTTTACCTCCCAGACCAAAGATTGAAAAGGTGCCTAAAGACCTGGTAGGCAGGTGTACTTTAAAGGACACATCCTGATACTTTGGAACGCCATCAAAATCCAGTATGCCCAGCTCGCTAAGGAGTGTAAGGGTCGAATACCGGTAATTAAACAGAAAGGATGATTTCCCTTCTCTGGTTAATGGTCCCTCTGCCGTTACCGCCGTTCCCAGGATGCCAATGGATGCGCTGTATTCGTGTTCCTCATTATTCCCCTTTCTGAGTCTCATATCAAACACACCGGAAAGTGCGTTACCATACTCAGGGGCAAAGGCTCCGGTATAAAACTCAGAATTGGCAAGCATCTCACTATTCAATGCATTTATTGGTCCGCCGGTTGCACCTTCATCAGAAAAATGGTTCGGGTTAGGTATTTCTATCCCTTCCAGCCTCCACTGAATGCCTCTGGGTGAGTTCCCCCTTACAATTATAAAATTGTTCCCTGAAGCATCGCCTGTAACTCCGGCATAGCCAGACACCATTCTGGCAGGATCATTTAAGGAGCCTGCATATCGTTTGGTTTCCTCCACGGTAAAACCTCTGGCACTCACCAACGCCATTTCATTGGCAATTTCCGATTTGTCTTTGTCCGCCTTGATCACTATTTCATCCATGCTGGTGAGTGACTCCTGCATATTAAGGTCGAGTACTACTTCCTTGCCTGATGTAACCAGTACATTTGGCAGGAGTATATCTTCATAGCCTATGTAGGTTATTTTAAGGCTTACACGCCCCACAGGCACTTTGTCTATCCTGAATTCTCCATCCAGATCAGTACTTGCCCCCAACACGGGGTCCGTTCCTATAACAATGATATTGGCTCCCGGAAGTGCTGTCCGCGAGTCCTGGTCTATAATTTTGCCTCTGATCGTCTGTGTAAGTGACTGGGCATTCAGGGATTGGCAGATGGCTACAAAAAGGGCACAAATTGCCATTCTAAATTTATATTTGGTGCTGTTGTTTTTCATTTTGTAAGTTTTTAGTAAAAGGACTGAGCGATTATTTCACCTCTTAAAACCGGATACCGGCGCTAAAACCAGGATATATGGTCACTCTGGTGTTGTCATGCGTTTTATCGTACCATGAGTCGGGAGTATCAAGCCTGCTTCCTATCATACCTTCTTCTGCACCCTTTATTTCGGTGATCTGAACATTCAGGGTAGCTCCGGCATAAACTGACAGACGCTGGAAAAGCTTAAACGAGCCGGTGACTTTCAACTTTTCAAGCATGTTAACTTCTTCTGTCCACCATTCATCCTCGTTTACCTGATAATGAATGGCATCTATATTAATCCCTATATTTTGGTTTATCGGTCTAAAGGTTCCTACGCCAAAGCCAGGTGCCCAAAACCGCATGTCGTCATGCTCTGCATAGGCAAGAGAAATGATGCTGTAAAAATGTGGTGCACCCATTTTATAATTAAGACTTAGCTGAAAGGTCTCATTGTATTCGAGTTCCACTGTTTTATATCCGTTTTTCGCAATATTGATAAGGCCAACCTGGATACCGTTTTTCAGCGTATCGGCAATATTGATCAAGCCAAACTGTACACCGGATAAGGTTTTTGCTTTATTGATGACACCTGCTATCTGCAATCCACTGACGGCATGCTCAGTATTGTTGAGTACCCCTGCCAATTGTACTCCTTTGAGCGAATCGGCCTGTTGGTTAATGAGCCCGGCAACCTGGAGGCCTTTCATGGAATTGTCGCTGATATTGATGATGCCAGCCAATTGCAATCCTTGTTGCTGATGGCCTGTGTCGTCAGAAGCCGCTTTGTTTATGTTAAAAAGACCCCCGGACTGAAATCCGTGTAATGAGGTAGTAATATTACCAATCCCGGAGAGCTGGACTCCATGCATACGACCAGAGTTATGATTGCCAAGCCCTGCAACCTGCAAGCCTGAAGTGGCACCGTAGGTCTTGTTGAACAAACCTCCCATTTCCATACCCTGCAATCCTGCCGATGAGCCCATTAATAGATTAAGGGAGAAATTATTAACGACTTCTTTGGATTTAAACCCATTGGTGCCCAATGGATGCACAAAGGTGATTTGTGCAGGACGTTTGTACAAACTATCCTGCGCCTGCGCTTTGATAAGGTAGATATGGGTAAGGCAAAAAACTATGAGTAGTGTTATTCCTTTTGTATTCATTTTCCTGTTTTATTTTATTGGTTATATAGGGATGACAACAGGCTGGAATTTTACCCTTACTCATGGGAGAAAATTTTTATGTTTTTTTTAAAAAGGAAGGTCTTACGGCGCCAGACGTAATTTGCAGAGTGAATAAACCTGAAAATAGAGCTTGTAATATGAATCTTAACGATGAAACGGGTAACCTGGGCCTATTGCTATTAACAAATGTCTATTGGACAAGATTTGAATGTTAGTACCCTTCCGGAAATCATATCGATCCAAAGGTGATCCTTTAAAAATCAAATGATTTAATGTAGTTGAAATTGAATGGCTAAGCGGCCACCAATCCACATTTGAAGCTGGGTAGTACCAATTTCCTTTTCAAATATCGTGTAAGGTGCCAGCCGTGTGAGGTATTCATTAGTATCCTTGTTCTTCCATTCTGAAAGCCAGACATTGATGGATGGACCTGCAGAAAAAACCAGCTTATTTGTCCTTAAGCCAAAGTCAAAATTGATGCGATGGAGTGAATTTAAGTCTTTTTGAAAAGCATCTTGCTCATTGACCCATTTTGAATTGTATTCAAAGCCCATCTGGAACTTTTCCGAAAGGGATTTTTGGGAGCCTAACCCATATCCAAAACTCCATACTTTGCTGCCGTTCCAGCTACCATAGCCGAAAGAGAATATGTTGTATAGTTTTTTAACGCCTGTTTTAAATACGACATTCCCGGGGCTAATTTCATCGGAGGATAATTCAATAGCCCTGAATCCTTTCTTCACGTAGCTCAGCAGGCCTATGGGAACTCCTGAAGCGGAATCTGAAATATTGATCAGCCCTATCTGGCTACTTTTTATATATCGTGCATGATTAAACAATCCTGCAACCTGAGCCCCTGAAACAGTATCCCTGGAGATGTTGCCAATACCTGCAAACTGTATGGCATTTACATTACTGGCCTTGTTGAGCAAGCCGGCAATTTGAATTCCCGTTATTTTCCCTTTGGCCAGGTTCATCAGGCCTGCCACCTGTACGCCATCCACATTATTTCCTTTATTTAATAAACCTGCTATTTGCACTTTACTCACATCCTGCCGGGCAATATTGGTAACACCGGCAAGCTGCACGCCGTCCACATTTTGGGTCGTCAGGTTATTTACGCCGGCTATTTGTATTCCTTTCATCTTGCCTTTGAGGATATTATTAACCCCAGCTACCTGTACCCCTTTCAGCGAATCGATAAGCATGTTATTTACTCCACTGATCTGGAAGCCTACCAGAGAGCCTTTGTTGTGGTTAAAAACTCCTGCGACCTGGACACCCCGGGTACTGCCACCTACCAGGTTCCCTGCACCGGCTACCTGCATTCCTTTAACATCGTTTCTGATAATATTAAAGGCACCGCCTACTTCAAAAGCACTGGTTCCGTAGGCATATCCGACGAGTACGTTCAGAGAGAATTTATTCTCTACCAAACCACTCATTTTCAAATTGCTCCCCCATGTGGGAAGAAATGAGACCTGTCCTACTTTATTAATAACGAGATCAGCATTTTTAACCCTGCTCATCGACTGCACGGACACAAACTTCTGTACCAACGACATAGACTCTAAAGTAGGGTTTTGCTCAAATTGCAGTGTTTTAATGGCATGGGCCGGCGTGACATTCCGCACAGAGCGAAGGGAAATAATCAAATCCTGGTCTTTTGGAGGAATAATCAGAATGGTATCTTCTACGGTTGTTTTATTAAATGACAACCCTAATTGGGCAAATTGAGCCGGCACTGACATAGTGAACCGTCCCCTGGAATCTGTAACCGCAGAAACCAAACTACTCACCTCATAAACCAATACCTCTTCTAAAGGCTCGTTGTTAAATGCACTATGCACACTACCTGAAATCACATATTTTTGACGTTTACCCGACTCCGCATAGTCTGTTTTTTTCAGTAAGATCAGGTGATTTCCACTTACTTTATAAGTTATGTTCTGTGGCAGAATTTCGTCAAGCGCCACCTTTACAGATTGATTGTTTAAGTTAACCGCAACCCCTGCCGGGTCAGAAAAAATGGAAGCGTCGTATGAGAATGTAAACCCGGCTTTATCAGAAAGCTTCATGAGCGCGTCCTGCGGCGGAAGTGCCTCCGTTTGCAGCCTGACTTTTCTGTGTAAAAGATTGCCTTGCTGTGCATTGGCAGACAAGCACAATATGAACATGGCCACCAATAAGCCATATTTATGAGCACTACTCACAACCATCGCCTGATATTGTAAAACCGGCGTTCTGTTCCACCGAGGTAAGCTCAAAGTTGGTCTCTATGATCTCAAAAATGTGAGCGGGTGATTCTTTATAAAACTTGCCTGTAAGCCTGCAATTCAATATCCGGGGGTTTTCAACGTTAATTTTTATGTTATACACCTTTTCCAAGGTGGCGAAGACTCCGGCCAGCGGTTCGTTTTTAAAGATTAGAGTCTCTGATTTCCAGTATATATCATTAGGATTGTACTTATCCGGCTCGCTAACCTTTTGCTTACCCTTATCAATGGAAATACGCTCCCCTGCCCCAAGAAGCACTAATTCCCCATAGCTTTCCACCTGCACAACACCTTCTTCCACCCCCACTTCAACAGTATTCAGGCTATCATAAGCCTCCACATAAAAAGAAGTGCCCAGCACTGTGACTATCACATCCTTGGTTTTTATTACGAAGGGCTTTTTATCATCCTTTACTACATCAAAAAAGGCCTCTCCTTGCAGGCTTACCGACCGTTCTGTCTCAGAAAAATTTTCATTGAAGGTAACCAGCGAATTTACATTGAGGGCAACCTGCGAACCGTCTGGCAGCGTATCAGATTTTGTAACCGCTTTGGCCATCAGTTCCACTTGATTGGCTTCGGGTGATTTCTCCAAAGACTGATAAACGAGGTAAACAACAAACCCCACTACCAGGACAGCAGCCATACGTGAAAGGTAAAAATACAAATGTCTCCCTTTTGCCTTTGACACCGGCTCGTCAGTTATCTCACGATCAGCTCGTTGCTTAAACTTATTCCAGGCAAGGTCAACATCCACATTGGCCTCCTGGTGCGGCGCCACCCTACCCGTGTTTTCCCAAAGAACTTTCAGCTTCTCGAAATAGCGTCTGTTAGCTTCTGACTCTCCAATCCATTGCTCAACAACAGCCGTATCATCGGCGTTTGCCTCACCTGCCATGTACGAAGCCAACAGCTCGTCATCTATATTTGTACGATCATTTTCCATTATCCTGTATACATACTGACAACTAACCTTTCATTTAACCTTACTCCCTGCTAAAAATATTTTATCAACCACTCTTTAACTAATATTGAAACCTGCACCAGAATAGCCAGTACAGGCAGATACTCCATCAGATTCTCCCTGAGAAACTTTAAGGCTTTTCCCATTTGGGCTTCCACTGTTTTAACCGAAAGCCCGAGCTGACCTGCTATTTCTTTATATTTAAGCCCTTCCTCTCGACTCAATTTAAATATCCGCTTTCGCTCTGGCGGAAGCTGATCTACACAAATGTCAATTTTTTCGCGCAGTTCCAACTCAACAACTTTGTCACTTACCTGATTATCTGTTTCAGAAAGAGACATCACCTGAGACTCGGCGTATCGGAGTTTTACTTTAGTATGCTTAATATGGTTAAGACAAGCATTTCGTACCGATCTGTACAAATATGCCTCGATGGAACCTGTTATTTCCAATGTCAACCGCTTTTCCCAAAAGTTGAGGAAAACATCCTGAACTACTTCTTCTGCCTGAGCGTTGTCCTCCACATATCTGAACGCATAGCCACACATCCCGGCATAGTGCCTTTTGAACAAAACTTCAAAGGCCTGTTCATCACCGGATCGTATTTGTGTCGCAATATGTTTGGAATCTGTCAAAGTGATTTATTGTGAGGTTGGAAACAAAAATAGGTGTTATGTGAAACTATGCAATATTTTGAGGTAGCGACTAACAAACAAACTGTGTAAACAAAATACTGACTATTGATTGGTGCAGATTGGCAGCATATGGTTTTAAAGAAAAAAAGTAGTACAATTGTAATTTTGTAAACCACAATTACTTTAACACAACCCAAATAACTACAAACTCGAATGAAAAGATTTTTTACTGTTCTGCTTTTGCTGGTCACGTTAACAACGGGATATACGCAAAGCAATTTTTGGAAAGCCTCCGATGCTAAGCCGGCTGATAAACTAACCCGTAAGCTCAGCAAGCCCACCGCATACAAAACACTTGAGCTGGATTTTGAAGCCCTCAGAAAAACACTGGATTTAACCGGAATGAGAGGTTCTGCCTCTTCACGCCATGCGCAGGTTATATATTTCCCCAATGCCGATGGCCAAATGGAAAAGTTCAGCGTGGTGGAAGCCCCCACCCTGCACCCTGACCTTGCCAAAAAATACCCGGGCATAAAATCATTTGCAGGGCAGGGTATTGACAACCCTACCTCAACTATACGCTTTAGCATCAGTAACCAAAGAGGTTTCCATGGTCTTTTAATGACTGCAAAAGGTATGGCATATATTGATCCTATATCATCCGGCAAATCAACATATGCTATATATGAAAGAAAGGACCTCACCAGGGACGAGAAGGACTTCCAGTGTATGATGGATGAAAATATTGGCAAAGCAGGCAAAATCAATAATGTTTCGACCTTAAAGACAAACGACCAAAAACTTAGAAAATACCGTCTGGCCTTATCGTGTAATGCGGAGTATGGAAACATCTTTGCCGGGTCGGGCACTGACACGGAGAAAAAAGCTAACATCCTGGCTCAAATGAACATCACTATGACTCGTGTAAATGGCATCTATGAAAGAGATCTTGCCATTACCATGGAGATAATAGCCAACAATGACGAATTAATATACTTTGGAGATACAGGCGCTGACCCCTGGGATGGTGAATGGAATACCAAAACACAGCAGGTTATTGATGCAACAATTGGTGATGCTAACTATGATATCGGCCACAATTTTAATACTACAGGCGGAGGAAATGCCGGCTGCATCGGCTGCGTATGTACATCCGGAGAAAAGGGAAGCGGCTATACCGGAAGTTCTGACCCTACGGGAGACCCTTTTGACATAGATTTCGTTGCACATGAAATCGGCCATCAATTTGGTGGCTACCATACTATGAACACGTGTAGCAGAAGTGGCAGTGGTTTAACAGAAGTAGAACCTGCGAGTGGAAGTAGTATCATGGGCTATGCCGGTATCTGTTCTACAAATATCCAAAGTAATAGTGATGCTTACTTCGCCTATGTAAATATCAGGGATATCTCAGCTAATGTGCAATCAGGAGAAAGCTCAGGCTGCCCTGTAATTGTTGATCTTTCCAATAATCCTCCTGTAGCTGATGCCGGTAAGGACTACATTATTCCAAGGTCTACACCATTTGTACTTAAAGGCGCCGGTAGTGACCCTGACGGTAATGGTACACTTACTTATTGCTGGGAACAAAATGATCCTGAACAGGCTCCGGGAGACGGAAGCCCTGAATCTACCTGGGCTCAGGGGCCTCTGTTCAGGTCTTTGGAAGGTACTTCATCACCAAACAGATATATGCCGGCAATTAGTACCGTTTTGGCTGGAGATGTGGCTTCAACATGGGAGGTGTTACCTTCTATAGGCAGGACCATGAACTTCTCTTTAACCGTAAGGGATAATAACGCAGGTGGCGGACAAACCTCTGATGATACTATGGCAGTTACCGTTGACGCTGATTCAGGACCATTCTTTGTAATGGAGCCTAATACAGCGATATCATGGTATGAAGGCCAACCGCAAGTAGTATCGTGGAGTGTTGCCAATACTGATCAAGCCCCAATTAATTGTTCGCATGTAAACATTTTTCTGTCAACTGATGGAGGGCAAACTTTCCCAATCACTTTGTTAAGCAATGCCCCAAATAATGGCTCAGCCGAGATAACCGTTCCCAATGGTTTATCCAGTAACTGCCGGATTAAGGTTGAGGCAGTAGGTAATATTTTCTATGATATCAGTAATACTGATTTTGAAATAGAAGAAGCCATCGGCTGTAATGCTGTCATCCCCACCAACTTAACGGTTACTGATGTAAACCCTTTGGATGCTTCATTATCCTGGAATGAAAACATCGGGGCCATTTTTGACATCAGGTACAGGGCGCAAGGAACAACTGACTGGAAAACTACCATAGCAGGAACTAACACAAAACAATTACTTAATTTATCCCATACAACAACATACGAAGTACAGGTAAGAAGCAGGTGTACCGGGTCATCCTCCGAATATACTCCAATTACTACCTTTACCACGGAAGAACTGGAATACTGCCCTTCCCAAGGAAATGATATAAGTGATGAGTTTATCGGTTCGGTACAAGTTGGAAGTATAAACAACGTAACCGGTGCCACCAGCGGCTATTCAGATTACACATCGATTAGTACTGATCTGGTTGCCACAAATAATTATACAATCACAATTACTCCAACATGGGTATCAGATTTATATGATGAGGGTTACGCTGTTTATATTGATTACAATCAAAATGGTGATTTTAACAACTCTGGAGAACTGGTATGGTTTAAAGACCCCTCTCAAGATTCTCCGGTTAGTGGCGTATTTACCGTACCTGCAAAAGCACTGGAAGGACCTACAAGAATGAGGGTTAGTATGAAATATGACGGTGTCCCCAGTTCATGTGAAATATTTAACTATGGAGAGGTTGAAGATTATACTGTAAATATAATAGCCCCCGTTGTTTTAGATGAAGTCAATGTTAGTTCAGCTAATGCCAACACTGATCTTGCCAAAGTTGGGGATGAAGTAACCTTGCGATTTGAAGCCTCCAAAACAATCCAAACACCAACAGTAACCATTCAGGGAAACAGTGTCACGGCATCTTTATCTGAAGGGATATGGATTGCTAAACACACTTTCACAGAGGCTGATGCTGAAGGAAAAGTTGTTTTCTCTATAAATTATGCTGATCTGAATGACCATGCAGGTAAAGAGGTAACCGCAACCACTGATGGGTCAACCGTATTCTTTGATAAAACACCCCCGACTTTAACAAGTACCTCAATATCATCAGACAACAGTGATAAATCAATTGCCACCGTTGATGACAAAGTAGTGCTTACTTTTATTGCCAGCGAAAAGCTTGATGATCCTACGGTGACCATTTCCGGTGATGCTGTAGTTGCATCCCTGGTAGATAGTCAATGGAGAGCTACACGTACTATGAGTAAGGGCGATACCCCGGGCCTTGTTGCGTTTTCAATTGCTTACAGGGACCTGGCCGGCAATGAAGCCATTGTTACAAGTACTACCGATGGCTCTTCCGTAGAGTTTGTTGAGGAGATTACAGGGTTGAAGGATCTGGCTGCCAAACAGGTAAAAGCATACCCTAACCCGGCATCCAATGAAATTATCATCCAAACCGAAGGCATCTACGGAGCTGCTGAAATTAGGGTGATTGATTTTACAGGGAGAAAAGTGCTGTCAAAAACAGTAGAGGTGAGCAAGAATTCCGAACAGGTTATCAATGTAGCTTCACTCGCGAACGGAACTTATACCTTGCAGGTAGCTGGTGACAATATGCTGAACACCACGCTGATTGTTATTTCCAAATAATATAATATACAAAGCCCGGTTATTCTAACGATAACCGGGCTTTTGTACTTTTCAAACACTATCCTTTTCTGCCAGTTCTTTTATGTTGTCTAATGCCACCGGCCATGTTTTTTTAAAGTAATCAAAATACTTTTCTGTTGAGTCCATCTCCACAGTCAGCTTAGTGGCTCCGTTAGATTCCAGTTTGTACGATTCAATAGCACCACTCCACTCGTTATCAAGATCCTCCACCCCTTTGGTTATTGTACCTAAATGTTTGAACACCATCTGTTCATTAGTCTTTTTGCTTATGATGGAGCTAACCATACCATCGCCGCCAGGCCCCAGGAACAATACTTTGCTACCTTCCTTCCAGTCGGTTTCGGCATGTGACCCTTCCATGAAAACCGATGTCCAGCGACGGTAGTATTTATCATTCCACAATACCTCCCACACCCTTTCTACGGGTGCTTCGATTGTTATTTTAAATGTTTCCCTTTTCATAGCTATTGCCTTTAGTTGTAAAACTATTGTATATATCTATTTGGTGTGCAGCAGCCAATGATTCCCAAATTTATCCTGAAGCCCGCCAAACAGGTTTCCGAAAAAATTCGGTTTCAGTGGGTGCGTTGCCACTCCACCTTCCGATAACTTGTCATAGTATTTTCTCACCTCCATTTCGTCACTGCATTCTACCATTATTGACATAGCATTTCCTTTGACCAGGCCTTTCTCTTCTACCATGTCCGTCCCCATCAATATCAGGTCATTGCGGTCAAGGGAGGCATGCAGCACATAGTTTCTGAGATTCGCAGGAAGTTTTTCTGCCTCAGGTGTATCCCCGATAGTTTGCAGGTACAGCTCTCCTCCAAAGCAGTTTTGGTAGAATTTCATGGCCTCTCTGCAGTTGCCGTTAAAGGTGAGATAGGTAATTAATTTGCTCATAAGCCCTGTTTTGATAAATACTGGTATATATTATTGACCTGAACGGTGTGTCTTTGAGTATGAAAAACAAAGAAACTGAACCATTCAAAGCGTGTCAGGTAGCCAAATGTTGGAAACTCAAAGTCTACACATAATGCTGACAGGTCCGTATCCCTGATGGTTTCCACATGCCGGTGCTGAATATTTTTAAGCTCCATGATCTGTCCGGTCTTGTCATATGTCTGATATTCAGGAATAATAAATTCCGGTGATTCCATTTTGATCCCAAAGTCTAAAAACAGCTTTTCGATAGAGTCGATCTTTTCGTCGTAACTCCTTTGAGGGGCCTGGGTTTTCTTATCAGGTAACTCCGCAACAGACATTATTATATGCTGTACTACCTGGCCGGCAGTCCAACTGCCTTCAAAGGGCACCGTGTTATACTGTCCTTCCTCAAAACGTGTAATGGCATGAACCATTTTATCGAATGTATTATCAATTTTTAGAATTAATTTTTTCGATATTTCATCTACAGTAGTTTCCATGGTCTGTATCTTTTTAGTATTTAGATGTTAGCAGTGAGTAGTGAGTATTTGAAGCAGCTTTACATAAAATATCCTGCTAACACTCATTTAATCAACCACTTGAAATTCTTTTTCCCGGTCTGCATGCGGGTCTTTTGAAAGACTGCACGACTTCGTATCACCATCATTTTTATTATTGTAAAACAAAGTTCCATAGTTAACATGACTAAGTAGCGGTGTAAAAGCGGCATTTTGGGGAGTTGATTCCGGCATTATGATGCACTATATTTGATTGTTTAAACCTGTTAAAAACCTATACCCATGAAAAATATATCCATACTCGTACCTGAATCTGCTGTAATGGAGGCAGTTGCGGATCCGCGCTATCTGTTCACTGCGGTAAATCAGTTTTTACAGGCTGCAGGTAAGAAACCTTTATTTGAGGTACAACTGGTAGGACAGTCGAAGGAAGTTAGCTTTTTAGGAGGAGTGTATTCGGTGCGGGCAGACAAAACGCTTAATGAAGTTACAAAAACTGATATGATCATTATTCCTGCCTTGTTTGGAGATTTGCAACTGGCGGTGGAGCAAAACAGGGAGGCGATTCCGTGGATCATAGAACACTACAACAAGGGGGCTGAAGTGGCTTCGTTATGCCTTGGGGCATTTTTACTGGCTTCAACCGGGCTATTGGATGGCAAAAAATGTTCGACACACTGGGCTTTTTACAACCAGTTTCGTGAAACATTTCCTGAGGTAGAGGTTGTGGACGGCGGCATAATTACAGAGGAAAACGGCATCTATTCCAGCGGCGGGGCCAACTCTTACTGGAACCTGCTGCTTTACCTCGTAGAGAAATATGTGGATCGTGATACTGCCATACTTGCGGCAAAGTATTTTGCCATAGACATAGACCGGGAGAGCCAGGCGGCCTTTACCATATTCAGCGGACAAAAAGATCACAATGATGAAGATGTAAAAAAAGGCCAGGAATACATTGAAAAAAACTATCAGGAAAAAATAGCCATTGACGATCTTGTGAGCATATTGGGGGTAAGCAGAAGAAGTTTTGAAAGGCGGTTCAAAAAAGCAACCAATAACACCATTGCCGAATATATGCAGCGTGTGAAAGTTGAAGCTGCCAAGCGCGATTTTGAATTGAGCCGAAAGAATATCAATGAGGTAATGTATGATGTCGGCTACTCCGACAGTAAGGCCTTTAGGAATTTGTTCAAGAGGTTGACCGGACTTACGCCGGTTGAGTATCGGAATAAGTATAATAAGGAAGTGGAATTGCCGGTTTAATCAACAAATGATTCAGTATATCAGAAACTTGTAGTTCTCAAGGAAAAGGCATTTAGACTATATCTGCCAGAGGTAAAAAATATCATCCACGCATACTTTTTACTGGTAAATTTATTTTAAGAACGGCAGCTAACAGAGCTAAATCGCGGCTTTACTAAACTTCCGTAAGTTGGGTAAAGCTTAACTGTTCTGTAGTATCGATATCAGCTTTTAACTGAAGCCACAACTCCGGTTATTTAATATATCTTGTGCTATAACTTAAAGGAAGCCAAAACGGCTTCCTTTAAGTTATAGAAAATTATTTTGAAGCGTCAGTATGACACTTCCCTTTTCTAGAAGTTGCTATTGTTGGTTCCCCAAAAACTTTTCAAAGTTTAAACACTTTTAATATCTTATCTTCGGTTATTAGGTACAGATAACCTGTAATGGCATCAATGAGGTAATCCGGCCTCTTTTCACTTCCTAAAGAAACTTCTTCAACAGGTTCTCCCGTTGATAAATTGATTTTCATAAAGGTATTAACTTCACCTCCTCTGATAACATATGTAAAATGTTGGTTATCCTTTATTTGACCAAGCCTTTCATCAAGCTTCTCTATATATTTCTTACTAATCGGGATCGTTACATTTTTGTACTCGATCTTGCTTTTACAAAACTCAAGAACCAACTCATCATCAGTATTTGCAAAATTCTCATTAGAAAAATTCTCATAGCTATGTCTCAATTGTAGCGCAGATTCAAGTTTTTCAGTTACGTCCGATTTCTTAGGAGCCTCATAATATTTATGATATTTTATATCTCCCGAGTATCCAAAAAGGAAAATTTCTTGAAGTGAATTAAGTATTATCCCTTCCTTTATCAATTTTATATGAGTTATGTCTTCTTTTCCTTTAAGCTTTATTTTTTTTGATAACTCAATTAAAGCCCCAGTCTTTTTGTTCATAGCTTTAATCATGCTTTCCTTAACATCATAAATAAATATGGTCTCTTCATTTTCGGCTACCAGAGAAGGAGAAGTCTCAATAGTCTCAGTAACCTTGTATTTTGCATCGATAAGTTTTAATACGGTCGCTTCGGCAGATGTCAGAACAAAAACATTCGCACCAAAATCTTTAATTGAGTTCAAATCTCCATCAAGCTTAATTTCACCGTCATCTGGCATTCCTGTTTCTTTGCTTACAAAATAAAGGAACCCAGACCCTTCCCTGTACTGTGAAAAAAGGAAAGTACCAGTATTAATATTGCTAAAATTAGTTAACGTACCCTTAACATTTACACCATTCTTTTTATTGCCCCACATACCAGTTTTCGTACTGTCGTACTGCATGAGGTTAACCTTGTTACTGAAGTTAATCATCTTATGGGATATAATTCCTTCTTCCGTAAAGAGCAAAGGTCTCAGTTTACCTGCAGCTGTTAACGGTTCCTTCCATATGTAATTTCCGGTATTCAAGTCAAACGCAACATAATGCATGGTATATAATACATTATTAGGATCTGCGGGTGTAGGTTCACTTTTTTGCATTTCTTCGCCCACATAAACTATCGGTTTTGATGGATGCTTGATAAGGTTAGTTTTTGAAATTTTGACCTTATTTGAACCAATAATAATTTCAAAACCCAGCAACTTACGAGCCTTTTCTTCGGATATATTGCTTTTCCACAATTGCTCACCACTTTCTGGATTAATTCTATAAACATTTTTTCGTGATGAAAGGACAATATCTCCATTTTCTAACTGATGTGCATCAACCAATTCATTATCACTTTCTTTCCACATTATCTTACCAGAACTTAAAGACTTCAATACTGTGTAACTTTTTTGCTCGTGATCCTTTCCTGATATAAGAATATGGTT
>NZ_SMLW01000150.1 GCF_009711405.1 Fulvivirga kasyanovii
AGAAAGTTTGGTGTCCATTCTGCCATGCCCATGAAACTGGCTCGTCAGCTTTGCCCGGAGGCGATCATTATTAAAGGCAATGCCGGCACATACTCTAAAAAATCTGAGGAGGTAACAGAGATTATCAAGGAAAGCGTACCGCTGTACGAAAAGACTTCTATTGATGAGTTTTATGTAGACCTTTCCGGAATGGAACGCTTTTTCAACAGCTTGATGCTGGCCTCAGAGCTGCGTAAGAAAATAATAAAGGAAACCGGCCTGCCCATTTCGTTTGGTTTGTCTGAAAACAAAACAGTTTCCAAAGTGGCTACCGGAGAGGCCAAGCCTAATAATCAGCTCAAAGTCGACTATGGTTTGGAAAAAGCCTTCCTCGGCCCGCTTTCGGTTACCAAAATACCGATGGTAGGAGAGAAGACCTATCATGCATTGCGCGACCTTGGGATCAGAAAAATACAGACCATTCAGGAGATGCCTATGGAGCTGATGGAAAAGGTGTTTGGGAAGAATGGTGTTACTATTTGGGAAAAGGCCAATGGCATTGACCGTTCGCTGGTGATTCCTTATTCAGAGCGTAAATCCATTTCCACTGAGCGGACTTTTGACAGGGACACCATAGATGTAGTCAAACTGAAAGGCATACTGCTGGCAATGGCAGAAAACCTGGCCTTCCAGCTTAGGAGAGGAGAGAAGCTCACCTCATGCGTAACGGTTAAGGTCCGGTATTCTGATTTCAATACCCATACCCTGCAAAACCGTATTCCCTATACCTCAGCAGACCACGTACTCATACCCAAAGTACTGGAGCTGTTTGACAAGCTATACAACAAACGTCTTCTGGTTCGCCTGATAGGAGTCCGGTTCAGTCATTTGGTGAATGGAGGCTATCAGATCAACCTGTTTGAGGATGCAACAGAGATGATCAACCTATACCAGGCTATGGACAAAGTGAGAGATAAACATGGCGACAGAAGCGTGATGCGTGCCGCCGGCATAGAAGCTAAAACCATCAGCCGGTTCAACCCCTTCCGCGGAGAACCGCCACCACTTTTGCCTAACCGGAGAGCGTAGGAGAGCCGGGAGCTTTTGGTATTCGGTGGTCAGTGAACTTAGTGAACAGTAAACAGTAATCGGTAACCGGAATTTTAAATATTTATACGGTACTAACTATCCCCTCGAGGGGATGACAAGGCTACTAAGTTAAGACAGTAGGACACGGCAAATACGCACTTTTTGGTTGGTAAACCAAATGGCAGTTTACAAGAGCTAAATTGCGGCTTTACTAAACTTTG
>NZ_SMLW01000469.1 GCF_009711405.1 Fulvivirga kasyanovii
TTCTCCGTCACCGTCAAACAATCCAGTGGTTAATTCGTCATAACCCCTAACCTTGCCAAACTCGGGGATTTTCAACATTCCCTTTTTTACATCGTCTGGGGTATACTCATTGTCCCAGGACCATTTCCATGTCCGGGTCTTATTTGAATATGAACCGACACCTACATACTCAAAATAGTATTCCCGGTCTGGGTATTTTATGGTGAAAATTCCTAACCCATGATCATATTCCCAGTTCGTATGGCTGTCGATATCATATACTTTTTTAAATTCTTCTTGTAAGTTGTGCAATTCATCAACGCACCTCTCCTTAAACAATAAATACGGTTCTGGATTCATTTATCAAAAGTAGTCACAACTCTTCTCATAAAAAAGTTGGTAGTTATGGGGTAAGGCTGGCTTATTTAGAGCATATAGCCAATTCAGGTGGACAGTCAGACATATAGCCTTTGAAGTCTAAATTACAATCAATTGGAACCCAAAAATCTCAATATCAAACACTTAAACCGCAGAATGCTGATGGCCAAAAAAAGTATTCTCCCACCGAAGGAGTACCTTCGGGAGGAGAATGCCTTGGGTGTTATTCCAATTCAAGACCTGACAAGTCCATAGCATAAAGGTGCGTGTCACCATTGTCATCCGCGACGGTTTTTAGTATCAACAGGTCACCCCTTAATTCATTGCCATAAATTATAGGGAAAGCGTTGATACGAAAGTCAGATACATAGGTATTGATCAGTTGCGCCTCGCATGAGCCGGGGCTACAGTTGTCGAGCCGGATAACTTTTACCAGGCCGTCGTCTACCACGATCAGGTTGTTTTTATATTCTTCAATAAAAACGAAGCTACTGATCTGCGGGTCCCATTCGTAAATGCTGTTATTAATGTCCCAACTAGAGCCATCCCAGGGGATTATAAACCCGCCACCTTCAAAGGAGCTATTGAGGAAGAGCCTGCCGGCTTCAGTAAATAACCTGTTGCCAACGTCTACTACATCGGCGGGAATGACCTGGAAGTTTATTCCATCATCAGAAACATAGAAATTGTCAGAATAAATATCTGAAGGGGCGGTATACAATCGGCCTTCATACGCTACAATATTGGTATAAGGGGCTAATTCACTGAGAAACTGCCAGTCGCCGCTTCCGGTCTTGCTATAAAGCTCACTGCCGATACGGCCGTAGTAGGTGCCATCAATCTCTGCAAACGTTCTGGGGCCGGTTTGCGGATCGTGAGTCCACGTATTTCCCTGATCTTTCGAGATATAATCCCCCACACGTATGTCTCCAAAGAAATCTACCTGCAGGTAACCAGTGTACGGAGCCACGAAAACCGGGGTGCCGGGATTATTAAGGTTGCTGATATTAATCTTGTACAAGCCATCATCGGTAGTGTAAAAGAATTTGGAATGATCACCCGGAGGAATCAGCGTCGATTTGATCGTCTCACCGGTTGATAAAATAGGCATAAAATCCGTCTTACTTTCAAGTATGACCTCTATGGGATCGCCCTCTGTATCGATCAGCTCCTGTCTGGTGAAGGTTTTTTCATAAGGTTTATAAAAGTCTTTTGTAATGATGATGTCATATGATGACCCGTAACGGACGGGGAATTCGACTAAATTATTTTCGGGGGTCAGCGTGCCTTCGTACAGTACGTCTGAGCAGCACGATCGTCGTACCTCAATGTGGGCATCGGTGAGTGCCAGGCTTGGAATATACTCATATGCTGAAAATTCATACTCAGTGATAAATGGCTGAATTCTGAAGCTCAAGGTATTGACAGCATGGAGAGAAAAGGTGGTATAACCATAGCTTTCCACAGGATCCGAGGTGGCATCAACAACAGAGATAGAGAATTCGTTGAGTTCATTGGCTGTAACTGAAAATTCGATAGGCAACGGATTGTTGACGAGTTGGGCGTTGTCGGAGCCTTCCTTGGGCACAACGTAAATTACATTGTTATCCCCATCAACAACCAAAAAATCAGTTAGCTCATAGTCGCCCGGTTTCAGGCTTACAGGCTTGCTGATAAATTTGTCATAGGTATACGTGCCGTCTAGCTTAAAGACATCAAGCTTTTCCATGTTCAGAACAGTCTCGCCGGAAGCGTTTACGACAGAAATGACAACGGCACGGGCGTCGCTAAGTTCAGCCAGCCTTCCATTCTCGCCAGGCACCTGACCGTTAAAGGTAAACTGTACGGGTTGTTCTTTCTGTTCTGTAGCATCCTCCTCGCAGGAGGAGGCCAATAATATGATGATACATGAGTAAAGGAATAATTGAAGTAATCGTGTGTTCTTCATAGTGGTTTAAGTGGGTTAAATGGTTTAACATGGCCTGGAGCTAAAGCCGACCATAAGGATTTGATCGGTTTCACCAACAAACAGACAAAAAGGGCTACTTTCCTGTCAATGACGACATAGGAGAAATGGTGATAACAACGTGATAGCCGGCACCCAGTTATGGCATCAGAGATATGGAAATTAACCCGGTTGATTAAGGTTAATGAAGAATTTTTGGGATTGCTGCTACATGAACAACGTGTTGTAACTTTTGTTTTTGTCGATGCTAAAAAGTAGGGGTGTATTGACGGATAAGCGGCGAAAAGCTAATTTTCATTTGGACATCAAGCTTAGGTAGATGCTTTTTACTGCTTGTAATCCTCTTCCCTTAAAGGATTTTCATAAAGGAACAGGAAGGAAGATATTGGTCAATATCATCTCATTAAAAAGTACGGTTAGTCCCTCAGGCTAAAAGGATCAACGCCCGTTGACAAAACAAAAGCCCGGGCTTATACCCAGGCTTTAACTTGCAGGTGGACTGACGGCTTATGAACTTTCAAAAACCGGAGTTATACAGGCGTTTATCAGGGGCAGATACCGCCACCGGCATTGTCTGATACTGTAATATCGCTTGTGGTAATATTGCCACCGAAAGGATCTACATAAATGGCACACCCTGCACTATGCCGTAGCGTGGTATTGGATACCGAGAGGTCAGGGTCTTCAAATGCACCATCTTTGCTTAAAATAATATTGGCCATGCCTCCATCTATCTCATCGCTGCCTCCATACTCTACTATGCAGTGGTCCAGTTCGTTGAGTACACTATTGCTTTGCACGATCAGTCCCTGCCAGTAGCCGGCCGTTTTGGTCGCTCCGGTGAAGGTAATAGGCTCACTTGCCGTACCTTTGGCAATTATTATCCCATCGTTTGGACCTGAAAAGTCTTGCTTGAAAGCAATGGTTTGATTGGCTTCAAACTCAATGATCGTCCCTGGCATGATCGTAAGCGTGGCCCGGGCATCAAAAGATTGAGCTATCCGGTAAGCGGCTCCGTCTGACAGCGGTTGCCAGGTGTCTTCAGCGGTAAGGTCATGAGTAGGGCTTCCACTGGCATTGATTTCCACTCCATTGAACCCGTTGCCTGTAAAGCTCGTTTCGCTGTCGATTGACCCTGTATTATCTGCGTCAATCCGTACGGCAGCTTCTGTATTGTCCGCTAAAATGTTATTCGAAAACTCCCTGAGAGATGCATGTTGCTCGACGATAAAACCTATACCCATGCATTTTTGAATTGTGCTGTTATGCAACTTGAGGCTGCCATACGAGCCACTTGCGCCCTCAATCGCTACGCCCCCGTTAAGCTTCACGTTGGTGCCGTAGGTAGCCAGATAGTCACTTCCCGCATACTCCAAAATCACATGGTTGAGTTCATTACGCACATCATTGGCCCTTATCTGAAGTCCTCGCCAGAAGCCCTCTTCTTTCATCTCCCCGGTAAACTTTATAGGTTCGTTGGAAGTTCCGATAGCCTGAATGGAGCCATCAGTATTAATGAATAACCCTGAATTGGCGGTAAAAACAATGCATACACCAGGATCGATGATCAGATCTGCATTTACTTGCAGAAAACCGTCAACAATATAGTCTGCCAATCCATCTTCGGCAACGGTGTTTTCAAGGCGTAGCTCCTCATTGATGTCGCTGGAGAGCAGCTCAGGCTCAACAATTGGGTCTACGGGTGCATCCCCGTCATCATCACCACAGCCTGTAAAAGCAAGTAGCGATAGAATACAAGCAAAGAGTAAAAAACGATTTGTAGATAAATAAAGTGAGTTCATGGCTTTTCGAAATAAATGGTTTTGATAATTTTTTGATTGTGTATGATCTGTATTTCATACCTTCCACTTTTCATTTGATCGACATTAAGGTAGATCCTGGTGGAGGGTAGTATCCTGATGCTTTCCCGGTAGGTCTTGCGCTTCATTACAGAATGCCCGCCTCATTGGGATCATCGACAATGCCTATTTGCAACGTAGCGGATGTTACATTTATCGGATATGCGAAATCCTGCACCTCCATATAGATGGAAGGATATTCTCCGAATTCACCGGCAACATTGATATCTCCTCTCATGGTGAGCCCGGTTAAAGGGTTCTCAAAATCTCCGCTTTTACTGATGGTGGTAGCAAATCCGCTATCTTCTCTGTCTATACCTGAACCAAGATCAGTGAAGACCAGAACATCGCTGGGTGCCGTGAGTCTTATTTTCCTGACTCCGCCCGCATCAGCTCCGAAAAAAGTAAATGAATAGGTTTCCCCGGATACCAGGTTAATATTCAGTTCTTCGAAATTGTCGCGCGGGGTAAAGGTTCGGTTGATACCGGGGCCCTTAAGCGTGAAAGTGAATTCGGGAGGGTCGGTATCTGTATCAGGTATTTCCTCAACCTCACAGCTAGAGAATATCATACTTATAAATATCATGGCCAGGACACCACCAAATCCGGTGATGCCGGCAATAGACAACATGGGGTTCTGTGCATTTGAATTTTTCATGTAAGCAAGATAGACCGGCTATCCTGCATACACTGCGAAAAATGTAACAAGGGCTAAAAGATATGTAACTTAGCCGGTAGAATGACTCTCAGCATACTCTGAGGGGCTATGGCCGTAAAACTCTTTGAAACATTTTGAAAAATAAGAAGGGTCATTGAACCCCACAGTGTAGCCCACCTCTGACATATTCACACCTCCCTTTTGCAGAAGCTGCGCTGCCAGCTTTAGCCGTTGCGACCGGATCAGCTCAGAGGTAGTACAGCCTACCAATGCTTTAAGCTTGCGATGGAGCTGCATCCTGCTCATCCCAATTTCGGTGCTGAACACCTGAGCGTTGAACTGAGGATCGGTCAGCTTTTCATCAAACAGTGCCTGCACACGCTGTAGAAACTTTTCGTCAGTCGACGTTACCGTTACTTCCTTAGGCGATAGCACAAGCTCACGACTGTACCGCTTATGAAGCTGAGCCCTTATATTTACCAGGTTTTTGACCTTGACTTTTAGCAGTTCGTTGCCAAATGGCTTTACCACATAATCATCGGCACCTGTCTCAAGGCCTATAAGCTCATTGGCTTCACCGGCCTTAGCTGTGAGCAGGATAATCGGAATATGGCTGGTTCTTTCATCCTGCTTTAAGGTGGCAGCTAACTCCACGCCATCTACACCGGGCATCATTATATCCGAGATGATAACATCAGGTATAGTTTGCAGTGCTATTTCTATTCCCAAACGGCCATTTTCAGCTTCCAGTACCTTATAGTCAGTATCAAAAAGCCCCTTGACCAATTTGCGGATATCTGTATTGTCGTCTACTATAAGCAGGGTGGGGTGAGTGGCGTCGTTTTCGCTTTGCTCATCAGGGTGCTGGTCATTAACAGGGGAGGAGTAGGGGTGCGAATTGATAGTTGCTCTGCTCCCTGTAACTGCCTTTATCCTCTCGGGGGTTGCAAATTCACCGGTTGAAAAGCTTGCCCTGTCTACGGGTAAGGTAACAACAAACTCAAGCCACCCGCTTTCCTCACCGGAATAGTTGAGGTGCCCTTTGTGGAGCGTGGTAAGCTCATGGACAAGAGCGAGGCCTATGCCTACACCTTCATGCGAGTCATCTGTTTGGTAGAAGCGTTCAAAGATCCTGTCAATTTCTTCTTTGGGGATGCCTTCACCGGTATTTTTCACGGAAAGTTTGAACCTGTTGCCCGCAACCGTAGCGGTAAGTTTCACTTCACCACTTTCACCGGTGTATTTGATTGCATTGGAAAGCAGGTTTACGGTTATTTTCTCTACCACATCCCGGTCATACCAGTAAAGGTTGGTAGTGTCATCGATTAGCAAAGTATACCCAATGGATTTCTGCTCGGCCAGGTACCTAAAAGCTGAAGCCATAGCCCGGATGTCACTAAACAAATCGGCATGAGCTACCCGAAGTTGCAGGTGTCCGGATTCAAGCTTCGAAAGGTCAAGCAACTGATCTACCAGTGCCAGTAAGCGGTCTGCATTTTGGTTGATCACCTTCAGGTCGGTTTGCATTTCAACAGAAAGGCCGGGTTGTGCCAGTTGCTTTTCTACCGGGCTTTTGATCAGTGTAAGTGGTGTTCTGAATTCGTGGGAAATATTGGCAAAGAAGTGTGACCGGGCACTATCCAGTTGCCTCAGTTTTTTTGTGAGCTTTTGACGGTTTCTGTACAGTACGTAGAAAACAACAGCTATAACGAGAACAATAAGCACTATGCCCAGTAAAATGTACAATTGGGTCTTTTTTTCATTTTGTGCCAGTTCGTTCTGCGCAGTAAGCAGGTCAATCTGCTTCTCATTTTTCTCGGTTTGATACTTGGCCTCCAGCTCATGTAGCGCTTTGTCCCGATAGATCACGTTGATACTGTCGTTATAAAAGCCATGCCTTTTCAGTGTGTTGTAAGCTTCCCTGTAGTCGCCTTTTGCAAAGTAGGCGTCCGACAAAGCCTCAAGAGCCAACTCTATAGACTGTATATTCCCAACGCGCAGCGCATTGTCAAGTGCCTTTTTAAAGTAAAGTATCGATTTGTCGGGTTCATTTCTGCTACCAAACAATCGTCCCATATCCCGGTAGAGGTTGGCGGGGAGTGACGACCCTTCGGTACCTTCAACTCTGGAAGCTGCCTGGTTGTAATATACCAACGCCTGATCCGTATTGCCCAGGCTATGATGGCTCAGGCCAAGCTGGTACTCAATGCCTGCCAGCATTAACGGATCATTGTAATCCTTAAAGTAGCTGTATGATTTTTCCAGATATTCCCTTGCCTGGTTGTGGTTTTTGTTGGCATTTTCCATAGCCCCTAAAGACTTGTATATGGCATTGATGCCATATTTGTCATCCATCTTTTCGTAAATTTTCAGGGCCTCTTTGTAGTATCTCATCTCTGCCTTTGGGTTATCCAGCGCATTGTAGACATGGGCAATGTTTTGAAAATTCTCCGCGTGGTCAATGGTAATGTCATTCACCATAAAAGTGTCAGCCTTAAAATGGTATTTCAGGGCAGCTCTAAAGTCGCCCTGGGCATAATGGTTTTGAGCTACGGCTTTGTACCCTTTGGCTATCGATGTGGAGTCGTTGCTGGTTTTGGCAACCTCTACTATCCGTTTGAAGCACGAGTCTGCCGCTTTGAACTTTGCAGACCTTTTCAATGATTCTCCCGAATATTTAAGGGAATAGATTTTTTCTTTGCTGTATTTGTCGTCAGTGCTGAGTGCAAAAGCCTTGTTAAAAGTGATGGTGGCGCTGTCATAAGCGGCATCGGTATAGTACACAACGCCTTTGATGTTATAGGCATCCCATAGGCCCTTGGTGTAATTTAGGTCTTTGGAGAGATCCACCATGCGATCCAGAAAGTAGTCTGTAGAGTCTGAGCCGGCAAAATAATACTCCCAGGCCAACCATTTCAGCGCAAAAACTTTGGCGGTGTCATAGTCAGAGTTATGCAAAATGTTCGTCAAAGAATCAACTTTTGACCGATCTTGCGAAAATGAAAATGTGAAGGACAGCGCCAGCACAAGTAAAAGGAAGAGACGTCTCATGATCTTTGATCCGTAATATTGAAAATACTTCAGTGCCTTCAAATGGTATGGCTCACTACGCCTGACAAAATTTTGGAGCAGCAAGTGAACAAACCACACAAGCAATCAAAGCAACATAGACGGACAGGTACATTTGTGGTCTTCTACCATCAAGTAAAGTAAAACTAATAAGTAAAGGCAACTTAAAGAAATATATGCTGTTCTAATTGGGTGGCAGTGACCGCTATACGAAGGTGGGGACGCAGGACTTGCTATCATAAATTTGTATTGGCTGATATGGGTTTTGGGCAGTTAATGGGGTAAACTCATCAGGTTTAAGGAAAAAGTACAGCAAGGCACTGTAAAATTGTATGCCTTGCTTTTGTTTTTGCCCATGCTCAGGGGGCTAATCACAGGTTATATCTGGCTCTTTGTAAATCACGGTTCCATAATTTACTTCCAGCGCACAAATTTCTGCAGGTATTCCCGATAGATCATTCCCGTTGATGTATAAGGCTTTCAAGTTGGTAAGTTGCCCTATTTCAGCAGGTAGCGAAGTTAATGAAGGGTTGTTATCCAGAAACAGCGATTCAAGAGTTACCAGTTGTCCTATTTCCGGCGGTATCTCATTTAAATTGCCGTTTAGCCCCACAGATAGCCTCTTGAGACCCTTTAGCTTTCCTACTTCGGGAGGTAAACTGGAAAAGTCATTCATGTGCATTCTTAGACTTTGCAGGTTCTTAAAATATCCTATTTCGGGAGGTATGGTATTCAGGCCGGAATTATGGATAAGAAGGTCGATGATCGCACCGTTTTTTAAAGTTACGCCATCCCAATTGGCAAGGTCAGGATCATTCGTGTTCCACCCGAGGCTGTTGGAAGGGTTCGCATAATGAATGGCTTTGAGCGCATCCATTTCAGTAACCGTAGTCACTTCGTATACTACAGAGGTGCCGTCGGCAGCAGTAACGGTATAGTTAACTTTTTCGGCAAAGTTTTGTGCGCCCTCAGGGCTAATGGTGGCGCCCGGAGAGACTTGTATGGCCGGCAGTAAAGCCGTCTGCAAGGTATTGCCGGGCAATACAATAAAAACAGAATGATTACTTTCATTAACTTCTCCAATGGCGTTTACCTCTATTGGATTTTCAGAAAGCAAGAACTGAAAGCTGAGTATTGCTTTTTCGCTGCTCGACAGGGCTTTTAAACTTGCCCTGTATGTTGTCTCTGTCCCATCTGCCGCAGTAACAGTATAGCTTACCGGACTCGTGAAATCCTGACTTCCCATAGGGCTAACAGTTGCTCCGCCTGAAACTTCTATAGTGGGAGTAAGGTCGGAGAGGTCAGCACTGGCCGGGAGGGATGCAGAAATAGTCTTTGAACTTTCATCTATGGTAGCCACTATATCCTCCGTTAGAGAGGGATTTTCAGACGCAAGGAGCTGAAAACTTATAATTTGCTTTTCAATATTCTGAGGAGCCGGGCTATCGTCATCGCCACACCTCGTCAACGTGAGCAGGCAAAGGGCCGCCATTCCAAAACTTAATATTACTTTCATTATGTATGCTGGTTATATCCGTATTGATTTACACTTGAATAGCCTGAGAATGGAAAGAGACATTCTAACCTGATCCTAAGCCACGGAATCAAAGGTAGATACCTCTACATAGAGGGGCTGTAAATTATGTAACAGAGGCTATCAGATATGTAACCGGCCGTTATTTACAGGGGAATTATTGAGCACTATACATCAATGAGAGACTTATGGCAGAGATTTTAGGAATGGTTCTGCCGGGTAGGGTATGGCTTTCTGGTTTTTTATTTGATTAATTTAATTACGCCATTTTACATGCATGCCCACTTGCTACAAAGACTCCTTAGCACCAATCTCAGCAATTTTCTCTATACAGATTGTTTCCGTTAACTGTTTGAGTTTGTTCACCCGTTCTGCTAAGTAAAGCAGTTCTTCTGCGGTGATGGCATACTCATCCATTTTGTAACGAGCATCAATGTAAGCCTTTTTCAGCAGCTCGAACAGGCGTTGTTCTTCTGGTGTTTGTTGGGGGAATACGGCAAAGCGCTTGTCGCACATTTCTGCCTTAATGCCCAATGTCTCTATATTGTGATCTTTAGGACGATAGTCTGTAAATACCAGCAACACAGCGGTGTAATAGCGTTCCACGGCTTGGTGGAGTTCAAAAGCAGCTTTGTTCAAATAGACTTTACCCTTTGTTGCTTTATTATAATTGGCTTCAAAATCTTCGTAAAAAACATTCGCACTTTCAAACCATTGGTCAAAATACCCCTGTGCTTTTTGCCGGCTTTCGGCAGGGCTCAATACTTTTGGCGTGGCCAGCCTAAACTTTAGCGAATCGTATAACACGATGCCTTCTTTTTTGATGTCCTTAAAAAAGTAATTGCCCTCGGTGAGCGCCTTGTTCAGGTGCTTGATCCCGTGAAAGATCATGTTTACAGGTGTAGTGACTTTGCCGGTAGTAAGGAGTTCATTTTTCACCTGCTCTTCTATCCTGAATTTTAGCTTCAGGTCTTCGTGTGTAATCACTACCAGCAAGTCATAATCACTACGGTATTCATAAGTAATGCCCTTTTCAACATACTTATCTTCCACCCATTTGCCGGTAGCATAGCTGCCGAACAATATCACCATCTCCACATCCTTATACCCGGACAGCAGTTCTGTGAGCAGGGTTAACTCTTCCTGTTTGGTTTTGGGCAATGTATCTAAGGCTTGCTTCACGGGTTTTGATGGTTAGGGGGCGAAAGTTAAAAAATACTCATGAATTTTATTCGCCCTTTCGTTTATAATGCAGTTGAACCAAACCCGTGTCAAACGTTTTGGTGTTCACAAGCTCCAGTTGTTGTTCGGGTCTTCCATCTTTAAAAAGCCTCGTGCCGTTGCCAACCAAAACAGGTACCACTGAAATGATCATCTCATCGATCAGGTCATTTTTTAAAAGTTCGTTTACTATTTCTGCTCCGCCGTCACAATAGATGTTCTTTCCTTTTTGGCTTTTGAGTTGTTGTACTAATTCTGTGAGGTTGCCCGTGTAGAACTTTGTTTTGCCCACGTCGGGGCGTTCCGTTCTGGTCACCACGTACACCTCTCGTTCGCCGTTGTCGTAATGGGAAGGGCCAATTTCGCGAAGCACCCAATCATAGGTTTTTCTACCAAGAATTATGGTGTCTATTGTTGATGTAAATGCTGCATAGCCATAATCTTCGCCTTCTTTCTCTACCAATTTTAAAAAGCTCAGGTCATCATTCGGTTTTGCAATGTAACCGTCTAAACTTGTGGCAATAAATAGTGATAATGTTCGCATCGTCCTTTTACTTTTCTGTTTTAATATTTACAGCGAAATTAGAAACAGCCTTTCAGCTACACTTTGGAAAAATACGACAAAATCAAAGTTGTGATGGTGTAAGCCCTGTTTTCTTTTTGATTTCATTGGCAAGGTGTGAGTGGTCGTAATAACCACATTCGAAAGCAATGTCTAACAAACTCCTGTCCCCGCCCGAATTTTTAATCTGCGATATTGCATTTTGGAAACGGATGATATTTGAATATTCTTTTGGTGATAGGCCTATGTGAGTTTTGAAATATCGCTCCAACTGTCTTACTGTTATCAGGTTTCTTTTTGCAATGTCGCTTATGCCTGCCAGTCCGTTCGATTGGTGAATGTCATGAATAACCGACACCAACAAGCCATTTTTGTTTTGTAACCTGTCATAAAAAAAGTGATTCAGATAGTTGAGAGGGCTCTTGATGAATTTATCGATGTTAAATGAATATGGCTTTTCAAGCTGGACCGTTTTATCTCTCAGCTCATTTTGTGGCGCATAATTATAAAAATTAGAGAAAACACCGGGTTTTAAGCATACACCAAACAGGTGCGTGTTTTCGCTTATGAAACTTTCCTTAAAGGATGTCATAGCTCCTGCCACATAAGTTTTGCCGAAATCCATAGTCACTATGCCGCTGTCGGTAACACAACTGTCGCCCACATTGACCACCAACCCAGGACAACCATCAGGGAAGATGCGTTCCCACTGTCGGTCATCATGATCACCCTTTAATTCCCAGAAAGAATGAATATAGGGCTGTAGGGCTGTACAAGGACGTGTTTCTTTATATTCCATAGGTTGCAGCGGGTTTGGCTTTGATGAACGAACAGGCTTTAATGGTTGCCTGGGCTTTAAAGGTAATTAATAACCCAATACCCCTGACACTTTTACACGGTTGCCACTAATTTCTGGTTCTAACTATTTTTGCAATTCTACTGAACATGATTTCCGATAAACTCCAATTGTAGCCTTCAAAGTCCACAGTATTTGTGAATTGAATGATTACTGCATCGATTTCCCTGTCATATTTGGCAATCGTCTGATAACCTGGAATTAAACCAGTATGCTCGTATTCGTAAATAGAACTGTACGTTTCCTGTTCCTTTTTATCCTTAAAGACAGAACCATCATTTAAAGCCCTGACAAATTTGCCCAGATCTTCTGCTGTTGCCAACATTACACCATTATTGTCCGTTTTCAAATCATTCTCATAGCCAACGTAATATCCGCTCATTACATCATTTAAATCCACATC
>NZ_SMLW01000300.1 GCF_009711405.1 Fulvivirga kasyanovii
CTGATTGTAAGGGCTGCCCAGATGGAACTTCTCGGGTTGATTCTGGGTCAGTTTATGGGCGTTGGTGTTCTCGCGGCCATTATATTATTCCAGCCTGAAATCAGAAAATTCCTTCTTTTGATCGGTAAAACGACTGACTTCAATAAAGGTAATTTTTTCAACGGTCTGTTCGTATGGAAACGCCGGACAGCAAAAGAAGCCTATAACATCACTCCTATCATTGAAGCTGCCAAAACCCTTGGTGGTACGAATACAGGAGCATTGATCGTTCTTTCCAAAGATTCTGAATTGAAGTTCTACGCGGAATCTGGAGATATCATAGACGCCTATTTATCCAAGCGATTGTTGCTTTCAATATTCAACAAGCACAGTCCACTTCATGATGGCGCGGTTATTATATTTAAAGGCAAAATAAAAGCAGCCAGGTGTATCCTTCCGGTTTCTGAAAACGATGCCCTGCCTGCGCAGTTTGGCCTACGGCACAGAGCTGCCCTGGGTATGTCTGAAATTACAGACACTATGGTGCTTATAGTATCGGAAGAAACAGGCCAGTTTTCTTTGGCCAGAAATGGCAAGCTGCTTCACAACCTGTCTCCTCAGGAACTACGAAAGAAAATCAATGATTATCTCACCACCGAAGATGAGAAAAAAGAAGAGGCTGTAGAGGAGCCTGCTGAAAAGGAAGCAAAAGCTACGTCGATAAATGAGGCTAAGGCCAGGGCCTGATAGGCTTTACACATAGCATTAAAAAAATCCCTACTTGCTGACAGGTAGGGATTTTTTCATTTGAAGTCAATTGTTTTTACTTTATAACTTTCAACTCCCTGCCAATTTCAGTAAACGCCTGAATCGCTTTATCCAAATGCTCCCGCTCATGGGCTGCCGACATCTGAACCCTGATCCTGGCCTGTCCTTTAGGAACTACCGGATAGAAAAACCCGATAACATAAATACCTTTATCCAAAAGGGCATCAGCAAATTTTTGAGCCAGAGGAGCCTCATATAACATAATAGGTACAATGGCGTGAGTTCCGGGTTTGATGTCAAACCCAGCCTTTGTTATTTCCTCCCTGAAATATTTGGTGTTCTCTTCAAGCTTATCCCTTAATTGAGTAGTCTCACTAAGCATATCAATCACTGCAATAGAGGCGCCCGTAATAGAAGGAGCCAGTGTATTTGAGAATAAATAAGGCCTTGACCTTTGCCTAAGGATTTCGATGATTTCTTTTTTACCAGAAGTAAAACCACCTGACGCACCACCAAGGGCCTTACCGAGGGTACCTGTAATGATGTCCATTCTATCGATCACTCCATGATGCTCATGAACTCCACGACCTGTTTTGCCCATAAAGCCGGTAGAGTGGCATTCATCAGACATAACCAGGGCATTGTATTTATCAGCCAGGTCACATATTTTATCCAACTGGGCTATGGTACCATCCATGGAGAATACGCCATCGGTAACTATAATTTTCTCCTTAGCCCCGGCGGCATCAGCCTCTTTGAGCTTGGCTTCGAGGTCTTCCATGTCATTGTGGTTGTACCTATACCTCATCGCCTTGCACAGCCTCACTCCATCTATAATGGAAGCATGGTTAAGTGAGTCGGATATAATTGCATCTTCGGGACCAAACAGTGGCTCAAATACACCTCCATTGGCATCAAATGCAGCAGCATATAGAATGGTATCTTCCATACCCAAAAACTCGGAAATTTTCTTCTCCAACTCCTTATGTATGTCTTGTGTACCACAAATAAACCGTACGGAAGACATTCCATATCCATGGGAATCTATAGCTTCTTTGGCCGCCTCTATTACTCGCGGGTGCGATGAAAGCCCCAGGTAATTGTTAGCACAGAAATTTATAACTTCTTTGCCATCCTGCGTTTTGATTACAGCTCCCTGAGGTGTGGTAATGATTCTTTCTTTCTTATACAGGCCTGCCTCTCTGATAGAATCAAGTTCATCCTGCAATTTCTTTTTTAGCGTATCGTACATATTTATCAATCAGTTTTAGGTCTTTTCTTGATCACAGGTTTTGGTTTGAATTTTGGCTTACTTTCACCTGTACTTTCTTCACTACCCGGCTTGGACTGCACTTTTGGCTTAACCTGAATTTTTGGTTTAGCTTTCATCACGGGCTTCGGCTTCATCTTTGGTTTGGCAACACTTCCCTGTTTTTCCTCTTCCTCCTTTTCTTTGGGCTTGGGTTTCATTACCGGTTTTTGAGGCCCCACTTTCTTCTCCTTCACCTCAACAGGCGCTTCATAAGGAAATGCATGCCTGAGTGGATTGATCAGAAAGAGCTTCTGAGCAGTAAAACTTTTGGGATGCATCTGATCAAAAATAGCCTTCCACTCATTCCATTGTGATGAATTAGCTTTCCTGAAAGCATCAGAGTCGATCTTTTTGCTATGTAAATATTCGTTGAATTCCATAAGGCCGAGTAGCAAATATAAAAACTTTATCGAATGGGCAATAGTTATTAAGCCAGGCAAATGATTTGGTTTGCACGTCATTTAATTGGTAATTTCGCACCATCAAATTTTAAAGAGACCCCATGAACAAAATATTGGTGATCGGTGCCTGTGGACAGTTAGGTTCTGAATTAACATTGGCACTCAGAGATATACATAGTAAAAATAATGTTGTAGCTTCTGATGTCAGGGAGCCTGAAGGTGATTTGGCCGACGGACCGTTTGAAATACTCAACGTTATGAATAAATCCGATCTGGAAAATATTATAGACAAATATTCTATAACCCAGATATATCACCTGGCCGCCATCCTTTCTGCCAAAGGTGAGAAAGACCCGAAATTTGCCTGGGACCTCAACATGAACAGTTTACTGAATGTACTGGAACTTGCCAGGGATAAAAAACTTGAAAAAATATACTGGCCAAGTTCTATTGCCGTATTTGGCCCAAACACCCCAAGCAAAAATACTCCCCAACATACAGTAATGGATCCGAATACAGTATATGGAATCAGCAAACTGGCCGGGGAAAGGTGGTGCGAATATTATTTTGAAAAATATGGAGTGGATGTCAGAAGCCTGAGATACCCCGGATTAATAGGTTATAAAGCAAAACCAGGCGGCGGAACAACAGATTACGCTGTGGACATTTTTCACAAAGCTTTAGAAGATGGTACTTATGAAAGTTTTCTTTCAGAAGATACATATCTTCCCATGATGTACATGGATGATGCCATTAAAGCAACTATAAATATTATGGAAGCTGATAAAGAAAAAATCAAAATCAGGTCAAGCTATAACATTGCTGCGATCAGCTTCTCACCAAAAGAAATAGCAGGTGAAATCATGAAACACCTGCCAAACTTTTCTATAACTTATAACCCTGATTTCAGGCAATCTATCGCTAATTCCTGGCCTGACTCAATCGATGATTCTGAAGCCAGAAGTCAGTGGGGATGGCAGCATCAATTTGATTTGTCTAAAATGACGTCTACCATCCTCACCGGATTAAAAGAACTACTGAACCACCAGGCGGGTTGAGATTACAACCTGCCCTGATTTAACCTGGAGCATGTAGAATCCGGCTTTAAGATCATTCTGAATAGTTACTGCACCACTACCGCTAACTACTTCTGATTTCACTAACTGACCGGCATTGCTGTAGATTGCAAGCTCAACATCTTCATCAGCATCCGCACCAGTTTGAATAGTCAGCATATCCGTTACACTCGCAGGGTTAGGGTATACTGCCAACTTGCTGACCGTAGTAAAGTCTACCGCAACGATATCAAAGTAAGCCGTAGTACCGTCAAAGTCTGTTTGTGACAGCCTATAGTAAGATCTTCCTTTTAAAGGTTTGTTGTCAACATAAGTATAATCAAGGGCTCCGGTGTGTGTTCCTGCTCCGGATACAGTGGTGATTTTTTCAAAAGCCTTACCATCTGCCGATCTTTCGATTGTAAAGTAGTCGTTATTTTCCTCAGAGGCTGTTCCCCACTTCAATTCCACACCGCTATCTATAGATTTTGAATTAAAGTAAGTCAAGACTATTGGTAAAACATCAGTACCACAGAACCCACTACCGCCATCATCACAAGTATCTGAGGTTACTAATGGGCAAGTTCCATCACTTTGAGGGCCTGAACAAGTAACATCATCAGCTCCAATAATAGAACCGGCATCAATTGAACCCGTACCATCAATTTCAAATTCAACTGACCCAAAATCAAGTGTATTGCCCACAATTAAAGTACCATAAACAGTAAGCGTCTTTCCCTTATCTGGCTGTCCAATAAATGTTAAATTAGTCGTAATTGTAACGGTTACTCCCGCAGGGATAATGAACTCAACAGGTTTGTTACCGTTGGCAAACTCAACTGTTAAACTGTTTAGAGTTACATCTGAAGCAAAGTTCACCTTACCATCTCCCCCAGGGTTTGAATTCATATTACTCAATACCACATCCCCGTTAGGACAATTGATAATACTTGAAAAATTAATAGTGGAAGACAAGTTGCCACTTTGTGTGTAAGAACATTGAGCCAAAAGCTTGGTATTTGTCAACATCATCAACCCAATTACTGCTGCTGTGATAATATTTTTCATGATTTTGTTATTTTCCTAGTGTGTTTATTTAATTTCCGTCCAAAAAGTAACCTGAGTAATAAATTTGTTTAAATGATTACTTTAACATATATACCCAATTTACGAACCAATTATACCAAAAACACATATTTGGCTGAATTTCAGTTATTTATAAATTTTATGTTTTAAAAATTTTCCCAATATAGGAAATATGATCCAAAAATAGCACTAAAAAGCATGTAAGATATGAAAAAATGGCGCTGTAAGGAATGTG
>NZ_SMLW01000585.1:0-3301 GCF_009711405.1 Fulvivirga kasyanovii
TCCCTTTTGAAATTGGCCTCAGAAGCCAAGCTACCAAAGTAGTATTTACCTGGAAACAGTTTTGAAATACTCCTGATTTCCTCTCTTGTGCCTGGCAGGTCGTGCGTAAAATCCCTTAGTACAAGGAAATCCATGGACGATGTGGCTGCAGAATCACTACTATAGGAAAAAGCCAGGCACTTATTTGAAGACCTGGTAATAGTGGGTAAATCGTCATTTATGAATAGGTGGTTAGCAGAGTTGGCATAGCTAATAGTATAATCATTGATAAGATAATCCAGTGCATAAAAGGGCTTCCCTGTTCCTTCGCTTTTCAGAAGCAAATCAAAATTTAAATACCATAGTTTACCATCAGGAACTATCACAATATGATCTTCTTTGTTCAAATAAGGTTCAAGAGGTTCAAAAAGGATTTTGTATAAGCTGTGTGCTACATCGTTATACTCTTGATATTGTTTGGACAAAATGGATAATCTCATGTCTTCTATCCTCTGATCAAGATCACCTGGCCTCTCCAGTTTGATAATTTGAGAGTTATTACTCCTTATCAAAAAGATATAAATAGATTCCTCAGTTAAGACATACTCTACAACCACATTTTCAGCCAATTTCTTTTGAATTTCGTGCAGAGGAAGAAATTCATTTCCATATTTCAACTTATAGTACCTGGGAAATAAGTCTTCTATCTCTCTTAGAAACTTTTCATGGTTTCTTTCCAAAGTAAGTAACCGCTCCTCATAGTTCTGACGTATACTATCATCATTCCGATTTGCGTTTATTCTGGACAGACAAAAGGTGATTTGACCTTTTAATGTCTCCTCGTAGGCCAAAACAGAATCAGGCAGAAAGCTATACCGAAGGGCATTTTGCAATGATATGGATCTGTAAAGCAGGTTCGCCTTCTCCTTTTCTGCAAAAAGAAAAGCCATCTGTTTGTATTTCCTGTCACCTGACATATCATATAACTTTTGGGATACCCTCACTCCTCCATTATAAACTTTTACAACTGATTGATTATAGTTCAATAGATCTTTAGTGTTTTGATAGTTATTTCTAAAGGTATTGATAATAGAGTCGCAGATTTGATATTCAGTGGCAGCCTTAATTAAATATTCTCGTTCTTTTGACTGACTATATAGATGTTCATGAACCTCTGCCTTCCATTGCATCAGCAACAATCCTCTATAGCTTGTGCTTAACAATTCTACCGGAGGGTCTTTATACTCGGTATCGAGAGGTAGGCTTAAATTTATATTTATAGCTTGCTGGTAAGCTTTCAAGCTTTTGGTAAACTCTCCTTTTTTAAAAAAGTACTTTGCCATATCACTATATCCAGTGGATCTGGCCTCAGCCTGTAGCCCTTTAACATTAAGAGCAAGGTTAAAGTATTTTATAGCGTTTTTATGATCATTAGTTGATGCGTAGCACTTTGCTAAAGCTTGAAGGGCCATCAACCTTGTCAAATTATTCTCCTCTTGAATACTATTTGTGCATTTAAATGCCTTTTGATAGTAATACTTTGCAGAATCATACTGATTAAGCTCAGAATAATTATGTCCAATAACAATGAAAGTGCCTGCGAGTTTAGGGTGGATATTCCCATAAATTTTGACAAGTATTTTTTCGCCCTGTTTGGCATATAACAAAGCATTTTCATGATTACCAGAATAAAACTCGATTTTGGATAGAATGGAACTAACTGCTGCCATATTCGAATGGTCTTTTCCATATATACTAAGGCAAAGGCTCCGAGCTCTTTTAGCATAATCCCGAGCTACATCAAGGGATCGTATATAGACCAGGAATTCTGCCATCGTTTTGTGCCCGATGAATTGGGATAGATCATCCCCTTCTTTTACAGCCAAATCAAGGCATTTCTTAGCATACTTCAATGTGAGGACAATATTACCAATTGCATGATGCATCCTGGCCATATTTAAATAGATAACTACGTTATTTTTTGCTAAACCATTATTTTCATTGATTTGTATTACCTTTTGGTAACAGTATGCGGCAGAGTCAAATTGCTCCAGATTCTTATAGATCAAGCCAAGATTATTATAAATGGACGAATAGGTCTTGGGATCATTTATTTTATACTTTTCTCCAATTTTGAGTGCCCTATGCAAATGCCTTAACGCCTTTGATGGTTGCCATTCAATATTAAAAGCGATCATCCCCTGGTAAAAATTGGCTTTGAATTGTCCTTCGTAACTGCTAAGAGCATGGGAAAGACGTTCCAGTTCATTTAGTGAACTGTACATTTTTGCATTCTCATTTACAGAGAAATACTTCCTAACCAGTTGATCCAGAACTTTAACTTTTAGGGTATCATTTACATAAGCAAGCTCTTTATTGAGGCTATCTATCTCACTCAGATAATGCTTTTGCGCATTTGAGGCAAAGGATAGAAATAGTATACCGAAAATGAAAAAAATAAAAGTCCTCACAAATCTTTATTTAATATTTAGAATACTGGACTGATAAAGCCAAAATACTCGCAAACACAGAAATGATTAAAGCAAAATATATCCAGTAATTGAAAGCTCCTCCTTCTATCTCTATTGGGGAAGTATCACCAATGACTACAAAACTACCCCAATAAAAAGGGGCGCTCTTATGAATGCCAGCAGATTTCAGATAGTTCAGTTTGGCATTGCGTAGTGCTTCGCTTTTCTTCATACCTTGTTTCAAATACCTGTAAAAGTCATACATTAGGGTCGGTGCAACCTCATCCGGAACTCCCCAATTGCTCAGAAGCAGGCTATTGACACCTGCATATTGAAAGGCCCTGCCCAGGCTCATCAGGCCCTCTCCCTTTTCCAGTTTGCCATACCCTGTATTGCAGGCGCTTAGCACGGCCAGCTCCGAGTTAAGGTTCATGTTGTAGATCTCATAGATATTCAGGTACCCATCTTCGGTTGAATCATTATCGGCAGGAGAGAATTTTAGTTTTGAGTATAACGGGTCTGTATCACTGACCTCTCCATGAAGGGCAAGGTGAAGTATGGAATAGTGCTGGCTCTCCCTTTTGAAATTGGCCTCAGAAGCCAAGCTACCAAAGTAATATTTTCCTGGGAATATCTTTGAAATACTTTTGATTTCCTCTCTTGTACCAGGCAGGTCGTGCTTAAAATCTCTTAGTACAAGAAAATCAAGGGAAGACATGGTTGTTGAATCACTGCTGTATGAAAAAGCCAGGCACTTACTCGAAGACCTGGTAATAGTGTGCAAATCGTCATTTATAAATAGGTGGTTAGCAGAGTTGGCGTAGCTAATAGTATAATCATTGATAAGATAA
>NZ_SMLW01000585.1:3311-23587 GCF_009711405.1 Fulvivirga kasyanovii
AATAATATGATCCTCCTTTTCAAGGTATGACAAAAGTGGCTCAAACAGACTTTTGTATAATTTATGAGCTACATCCTGATATTGCTGGTATTCCTTTGACAAAATTGAAGACCTCAGGTTTTCCACCCACTGATCAAGTTGGTCGGGCTTCTCAACTTCAATGATATGGGATTGATTATTCTTGATTAAGATCACGTAGATGGTTTCATCTGTTAATACATACTCTACGATTACATTTTCACCTAATCTCTTTTGCGTTTCCTGTAGCGTAAGAAAGTCATTTAGATATTTTAGCTTATAGTACCTGGGGAATAGAGCTTCTATATTTTTTAGAAACCGTTCATGACTCCTTTCGACTGTAAATAATTTCTCCTCATAGTTCTGGCGGATGCTATCATTACCCTGGTTAGCACTTATTTTAGACAGATAGTAGGTGATCTGACCTTTTAATGTCTCCTCATAGTTTAAAACAGAATCCGGGAGAAAGCTATACCGAAGGGCATTTTGTAACGAAATAGACCTGTATAGGAGGTTTGACTTGGCTTTTTCTGCAAAACCAAATATCATTTCCTTATATTTCCTGTCACCAAATAAATCATATAGCCTTTTAGAGACTCTCACTCCCCCAGAGTATACTTTTACTGTTGCCTGATTGTACTGTAATATGTCTTTAGTGTTTTGATAATTATTTCTAAAAGTGTTGATAATTGAGTCACAGATTTGATATTCTTTAGCAGCTTTGATTAAATGCTCATCGTCGCCTGATTCACTATACAATTTCTCGTGGACCCCGGCTTTTTCCTGCATTAACGAAAGGCCTAAAGAAGTACTACTTAACATAGCTACCGAAGGGTCTTTATACGTCACAGTGTTAGAAACGTTAACGCCAGCACTTATCGCTAATTGATAGTATTCCAAACTCTTTAAAAGTTGTGATGTCTCAGCAAAGTACTTCGCGATAACACCATAAAGTTTGGATTTTAACTCAGCATGTGCCCCCTCCACCTGAAGAGCACGATTGAAGTAATCCTCTGCCTGCTCCGGATTATTGGTAGATAAATAACACAGACCTAATGACTCCAATGACAATAATCTCGTCGCATTACTCTTTTCCTGAATTGTCTTGGTGCATTTCAACGACCTTTGGAAATAATATTCTGCAGAATCATACTGATTTAGTCCCTGGTGGCATTTGCCCACAAAAAGAAATGCGCCTGATAGCTTTGGATGAATCTTTCCATATATCTTAACTAAGATACGTTCTGCCTGTTTCGCGTAAAGCAAAGCTTTTTCATAGTTACCCGAAAAAATCTCTATTTTGAATAAAATCTGAACGGTGGTCGCCATATTCGAATGATCTTCACCATATACTTTTAAGCATAAATCCAGGGCTTTTGTCGCATAGTTTCTTGCAGCATGGAGAGACCTGATATTGGTTAGGGATTCGGCCAATGTTTTGTATCCAATATATTGTGATAACTCATCTCCCTCCTTTAGGGCTAAATCAAGACATTTTCTCGCATATTTCAAATTCAGGGAAACATTGCCTATGGAATGCTGCATCCTGGCCATATTTAAATAGGTAACTACATTATTCTTTTCTAAACCATTGTTTTCGTTGATGTGTATGACCTTTTGGTAACAGTATCCGGCAGAGTCAAATTGCTCCAGGTTCTTATAGATCAAGCCAAGGTTGTTATAAATAGACGAATAGGTTTTGGGATCATTTATTTTATACTTTTCTCCAATTTTAAGTGCCCTATACAAATGCTTTAAAGCCTTTGATGGTTGCCATTCAATATTAAAAGCAATCATCCCCTGGTAAAAATTGGCTTTAAACAGCCCCTTTTTATCGCCAAGATTATTGGAGAGTTCTTGCATTCTATCCAGACAATGATACATCTCAGCATTTCGGTTGGTTGAGAAGTTTTTTCTTACCAGTTGGTCTAAAATCTTCAGCCTCACGGTATCGTGAGCGTTCAGTAGCTCTCTATTAAGGCTATCTATTTCCTTCAAATATTCCTTTTGCCCATAAAGCACATTTGAGCATAGCAGAATACAGGAAATGAGAAGAATCACTTTCATGGAAGAACAGAATTATTCTTATGGGGAAAACAAATTTCATGCTGAAAAAACACTTTTCATAGTAGTTAAAGTGAAAAATGAAAAAATATTTCACTCATGAGGAGATATAATAAGACAATGACTTTAAAAGCTAATAATGCATTAAATCATTGCTTTATCTTTTTAACTACTGCTATAACTAACAAGACCCATGGAAACCCATGTAGCACAAGATCAAAGTAATCCATAGCTTGCATGCCTTCTGCTCCACCAAATACCCAGCGTAGTTTTCCGATAAGGTGAGGTTCCGGAAGGAAAGGGGCCAACCCTAAGGTTAAGGCCAAAATAAGGGCAAATACTATTTCCTTGTTATTCTTCATTTGACTGCATTTTTATTAGGTCCATTTCTGTTTTAGACCTGATGACAGGACTGTAGCTTTTTCGCTCGACGGCATATAAATATACCTTCTTCTGCTTTCCTTCCGCTCTAAAAAGGCCAATATCATGAATATAAAACCTATGTAGGTCAGTAAAATTCTTTAAAAGCTTCCTCGAAATTACTAACGGTACGTCCCTTTCCTTGCAAATGCCATACATTCTTGAAGTGGTATGGAGGACGTCCCCTGTATAGATAAATTCTTTTTTGAGCGTATTGAACTCCCCACGAGTAACCTGACCTACGTGCAAGCTTCCTTTAATCGTTGGAATAAACCGGAAATGGCTGTAGAAAAATTCCTTGTGCCTCTCGAGTTCTTCCTTCATCCTGAAAAACAACTCCAGAGCATTGTTAGACTCTAAGGCCTTGTGAAGAGGCCAGGAGATTACTACCTCATCACCTACATACTGGTAAATCTCCCCTTCATATTTTTGAATGATGGGAGTAATGAGTGAATAGAAATGATTAAGCAAGTCGAAATATCTTCGGGAACCAAGCCGCTCTGCAGCAGGTGTTGATTTGTTGATATCACAAAAGAGAAATACTCTTTCTTCCTGTCGGGGCTTATGATAGGCTCCTTGCAGCCATGACCGGAAAATTTTCGGATCGTGCCTTGAGGAAAGGTTATGAAACATCAGGGCAAGTATGCTTCCTAGTCCCCACACGAAGAGAAATTTTAACATAAATGGCTCTTTGAAAAGAACCTCCGGAAGAACCTTTGAGCCGAAATACTCTATGAGGGAATAAGAAATAATTATTCCTGCAAGGTATAAAACGGCGCGGGTAGTTAGCGCCTTGTAAAAATCCAGTTTGTTAATCCACCTAAGAAAAAACAGTTGTTCCAGAATCAGAAATGGGGCACCAAACAAAACTGGCGGAATAGTATAGATCAGGAAGGAAAATAAAAGCTCTCGTGTACTCTTATTGCCTTGTACAAGAATGCTTTCATAGCCGAAGGCAAACGTGCCTATAATGACCCAGTAAAGCATGACCCATAGGGAATTTCTTAAAACATGTCTTTTTTTACCTATGGTTATTTCCTGCCCAAGTCCTTCCATATCAGGGTCTGCTTCTTTCGATTACAAATGTACCGAGAGCCGTCAGGGATATTTGTAACTTATGTTACCATGAACTAGTCCTCATTTAAAGCTTCAACAGGATTGCCCATTGCAGCTCTTACGGTTTGTAGACTAATAGTGATCGCGGCCAGCAAAAAGGTTAATAGCAATGCCAGTGCAAATTGTATCCAACCCATTGAAATATGATAAGCAAAATTAAACAGCCACTTTTGCAATAAATACCAGCTTACCGGAAGGGCAAAAAATGCTGCGATTATAATCATTAGCAAAAATTTTGAGGAAAGCAGACCTACCATCTGTTTTGCAGAAGCTCCCAGCACTTTTCGAATGCCTATTTCTTTAAACCTGGCTTTTACGCTAAAAGAAACCATGCCATATAGGCCCATGCACGCCAGAAAAATAGCCAAAACAGAAAAAGAACTGATAAGTGTTGTAAACTGTCGGTCGGATTTGTAAAGCTGGTTGATATGATCATCAATAAAGCGGTAATCGAAGGGCATATCGGGGTTTATTTTCTTCCAGTCTTTTTCAATAGATGCCAGTACTTTGCTTATGTCCCCGGCATTGACTTTCATGAAAATGTACTCCTGATATGCTCGTGGTATATACAGCACCAGCGGAGTGATGGCTTCATGCAAACTGGCATAGTGGAAGTCCTTAACCACACCTATTACCTCTCCGTTCCAGGTATCATTCAACACCAATTGCTTACCTATGGGATCATCGTCCCAGCCGAACATTTTGACCGCTGATTCATTTAATATAAAATGACTACTATCATTCGGGTAAGCCTCTGAAAAATCGCGACCTGCGATAAAATCCAGCTCCATAAGCTCTCCAAATCCATAGTGTATACCAAACAGGCTGATCCTCGCCCTGGATTCATCGTCTCCCTGCTCCTGTATGGGTACACTGCCGTTTTGCCCATCGAATAAATTGCCCGCTGCCGTTACAGCTTCCACATTGGGGTTTTGCAATAGTTGGAGTCGGGTAGCGCTATATCTTTGGTGTAGTTCTTCTCCCACCATTTGAACCGCTAAAACCTGCTGATGGTCAAAACCGAGGCCTCTTTTGCCCATAAAATTCATTTGGCGATTAACTACCAGAGTAGCTGCTATAAGGCCTATGGTTATAAAAAATTGGAATACAATCAATACACTTTTCAGATCAAATCCGGAGGCTTTAACCGTAAGCCTCCCTTTCAAAGCTTTTGTGGGTGAATAACCCGATAGAAAGGTAGAAGGGTAGAGACCGCCGGCCAGTCCTACTCCGGTGATTAGCGCGGTGTACCACACCACGTTCTCAAAATGGGAGCTAGCCGGAATCTTTAGATCCACTTGCAAGAACCCAGATAATGGAGCCGACAAAACCTCCAAAAGGGTAACCGCTATAACAAAACTGCTGAACGATAGTAGCATCGATTCCGTCAGGTGTTGCAGAAAAACTGATACACGCCGGGCTCCAAGTGTTTTTCGTACCCCAATTTCCCTGACCCGCTTAAGAGATAGTGTGGTAGAGAGGTTAGCAAAATTAAAAACAGCTATTCCCAGAATAAGAAAGGCAACAGCCAATAATCCATAGGTGTAGGTAATATCTCCTTTGGGTGCTGTACCATCACGCTCAATGATGTCTTTAGATTTTAGATGTATGTCTTTAACCGGTTGAAGGAACAGTGACACCCGTTCGGCTGTTTCCTTTCCCATATGTGTAGCTAAAAACTGATGCAGCTTGGACGTTAAAGCTGCGGCTTCGCTGCCATCGTGCAAACGTACATAAGTCGGGAATGATGTCCAGCCCCAACTGTCCAGGGTTACCGGATAGCCATGAGGCACCTGAAACGAGCTAAATGAAATCAGCAAGGCGAGGTTGAGGTGACTTTTTTCAGGTGTACTCTCCATTACCCCGGTTATCCGGACTTTCAGATCATCGTCAATAGATAGCGTTTGTCCCAAAGGATCATTGTCCGCAAAATATTTCTTCGCAAGCTCCTCGCTGATTATGGCTGAATGCTTGTCATCAAGGGCAGTATTGGGATCACCCAGAATAAGGGGAAAAGAAAAAACATCAAAGAAAGTGGAATCAACATAAAAAACCCTGTCCTCATAAAAGTGCTCTTCACCAATGCGAACCAGCACGTTATTGGCATGGCGCAGGCGTACCGAACTTTCAACCTCTGGCAGTTCTGCTTTTAGCGCCGGCCCCATAGGTGGTGAGACTGCAGAGGCCTTTCGGGTTTCCGTTTCTCCTTGCGATTGAATATTTACGCGGTAAATATTCTCCGGCTGATCATAAAAACTGTCGTACGACATCTCCTGCTGCACATAGTTTAAGATCAAAAGAAAACTAGCCAGCCCCAGGGTGAGGCCGGACAAATTGATGAGGGTGTACGACTTATGGCGGGTAAGAAACCGAAAAGCAAACTTTAGATAATTCCTGATCATAATAAATCCAGTTTAAGGTTCTGTATGTCTCAGAACATTTGCAGATGCCGGATAAGGGGCAACCGCAGTAGCAAAGCTGTTTACTCCTCTTTCAACACATCAACCGGATTGGCCAGTGCAGCTTTTACTGACTGGAACACTACCGAAGCCAATGCGATTACCAAAGCAACCAGAAGAGTCAAAACAAATATTTCTATACCCAAGGGCGCTTTGTAAGCAAACTGATCCAGCCATTTTTCTGAAAAGTACCAGGCTACAGGCCAGGCAACAACGTTGGCTATTAATATAAGTAGCAGGTAATCCTTAACCAGCAGCCCGGTTATGCTCTTAATTGTAGCTCCCAACGCCTTTCTGATACCAATCTCTTTGAGTCGTTGGTTAGCTGTAAACGTGGCCAGGCCGAAGATGCCAAGGCAGGAAATAAAGATTACAATCCCGGAAAACGTAGCAAACAGCTTCCCTTGCAACTGCTCCGTCCTGTAAAGTCTGCTGAAATTCTCGTCCTGAAATGTATATTCCAACGGATAGGCAGAAGAGTGGTCATTCCAGACGGTTTCAATATGCGCTATTGCATCATTGATATCACCTTCCAGCTTAACCGCTACCATTCTGTCGTTGTCGACATTGCTGATCATAAGAGGTTCAATTTTTGCCTTAAGTGATGAGAAATTATAATCTTTAACCACTCCGATAACTGTTTTAGGTACGGAATCAAAAGAGATGGAGATCTCTCTTCCCAGGATCTCCTCGTTGGTCAGGCCTATTTCCCTGACGGCACGTTCATTAAGCACTACGGTCTTATCATGATCGGCCGCATGGTCTTTAATAAAGCTTCGCCCTGCCACTATTTCCAGTCCAAAACTTTCGAAATAACCGGCATCGGCAAATAGTGTACGGAAGCGAGGTTGGGTTTCGATGCCTTCTATAGTGGCCGTCATGGTATCGTGGAAGCCGCCAGGGATGCCTGTTCCGCTACCGATAGCCACTACTGCGGGATGCTCTTGCAATCTATTTTTCAAAGCTTCACTTTTGTCGCGTATTTCAGCGTGGTTTAGCGGAAATGTCAATACCTGCTCCCTATCAAAACCCAAGTCTTTTTCTTCAATAAACTTCATCTGCTTGCCAACCAGAAGCGTCAGGATGATAAGAAATACGGATGTGGAAAACTGAAGTATCACCAGCACTTTCCTGAAATTAATTCCTTTGCTTCCTCCTTTTAATTTTCCTTTCAATACCTCTACAGGCTTGTACCCGGAAAGAACAAAGGCCGGATAGATTCCTGATAGCAGGCCTGTAATAACTATGATCAGCCCCAGACCGGGGATGAGTACCGGCAGTTTATGGGCCAGGGAAAGCTCAAGACCGAACACCTGATTAAAAAAAGGCAGGAACAGCTCCAGGGCCATAAAAGCGATGACAACCGAAGTCCCGGATATCAGAAAAGACTCTCCAAGGAACTGGATAATCAATTTACTTCTTGATGAGCCCAATGTTTTTCTCACTCCAACCTCTCTGGCCCGTAGTGCAGACTTGGCAGTTGCCAGGTTCATGAAGTTAATGCAGGCAATGAGAAATATGAATACCCCCACCGCACTGAACGTAATAACACTGCTTTTGCTACCATGGAGTACCTGGTCGTATCGCACATCCTGCTCGAAGTAAACCTCAGACAGTGGCTGCAATGTAAGCTCAATCCGATTGGTCGTTTTTTTAAAGTCTTCACCAAAGTACTTGGTCATAAAATCCGGGAATTGTGCTTCAAGGGTGTGCTGCATTCCGGGGTCTTTTAAAAGTACATAAGTGATCATGCCGTTGCTCCACCAATGGCTAAAAAAAGACTCATTTCTTAGGAGGGCCAGGTTAGCCACAAACTCAAAATCAAGATGTGTCTTGGCGGGTAAATCTTCAAAAACTCCTGTTACAGTCAGGTCATATTCATTACCCACCCGAAATGTTTTATTTATTGGGTTTTCATCTCCAAAATACTTTTGCGCGATTGACTTAGTGATCAACACCCCATTAGGTTTACTCAAAGCTGTACTGGGGTCTCCTAAAGCCAGAGGAAAGGTGAAAACCTCTAAAAAATTGGAGTCGGCAAGTGTGAATTTCGGTTCCAGAAAAGTTTTATCCTCATACTGCACGAGGCCATCGCTATAAAACAACCGGACCGTTTGCTCTACCTCATGCGGAAAATCCGTCTCAAGCGCATCGGCAAATGGTGCAGCCGTAACTCCTATGAAGTATTTTTCTCCATTGATATTGCCGATACGGAGTAAACGGAAGATCCTGTCAGCCTTTGCGTGAAAGTTGTCATAGCTGACCTGATCATCTACATATAGGTAAATAACCATACATACGGAGATACCGAGAGTAAGTCCCGCAATATTGATCAGGCTAAAAACCTTTTGCTTCCAAAGGCTTCTAAAAGATATTTTAAAAAAATTTTTCAACATGCTGCTCTCAATTTGATGAAACTAATATTTTACTCTTCTTTTAATGCCTCCACAGGATTGGCCGTTGAAGCTTTAATGGTTTGTAGAAATACGATGGCTAATGCGATACTCAGAAGCGTAGCTCCTGCCACTATAAAAAACCATACCTGCATTTCTATCCGATAAGGAAAATTTTCCAGCCACTGGTTCATTACCCACCAACCCAAAGGAAATGCAATAACTGCGGCTACAGCTACAAGCCGTATGAAGTCATTCGAAATGAGTAATATTATTTCGCCGGTCGTGGCACCAAGCACTTTTCTTATACCTATTTCCTTAGTTTTTCTGCTTACGGTATACCCTACTAGGCCAAAGAGGCCTAAAAATGCTATTAGTATTGAAATGACTGAGAAAATATTGATTATGTAGCTCAGGCGCTGCTCATCATAATAGCTGTCAAACAATGCCTGGTCCTGAAAAGTATAATCAAATATCGCATCCGGAAAGTGCGATTTCCATAATTTTTCCACCTGAGCAAAGACCTCCCGGCTGTTCTCCCCTTTAACAGATATGCGGGAAAAATTTGGTTGTATGAATAAACAAACAGGTTGAATTTCGTGCCTGAGGGAATTAAAATGAAAATTTTTGACTACCCCAATAATTCTGCCTGAGCGGCCTGCATATGATATTTCTTTACCTATAGCCTCCTCTTCACTCCATCCGTAGGCCTTGGTCGCTATTTCGTTGATTATGAACGCTTCCGTGGAGTCTGATAAAACACTCCGCGAGAAATTTCTTCCGGCTATCAGTTGCATACCATAAGTCTCCAGGTAATCATAGCCCACCGAAAGTCGATAGAGTTTTTCAAACTGCACCTCCCCATTCTCATGCTTAACCTGTCCATTGCTGTTTCCAAGACCCGATATTATCATACCTCCTGAACGTGCTACCTGCGTAATATCACTCTCCTGTTTGAGGTCATTCTTAAATGCTTCATAACCTGCTTTTACAGTTTCGTCGCCGTTAACTCTCAAAACCATCAGGTTATCACTGTCATATCCCAAATCTCTGCTTTGGATAAACTTCATCTGCTGAGAGATAATTACCAGCCCTACAAGCATAACAAGCGTAACTATAAACTGGAATGTAACCAGCGCCATACGAAGGTTGACTTTGCTATCTCTGCCTTTTTCTCCTTTCAATGAAACCAGCGTATGTTTTACCGAAAGATTACGTGCAGGAAAATAGCCGGCTGCAAACCCTACGGGTATGCATAAAATCATTAGCTGAAAAAGTAAGTCCAGGCGGTTGAACTGAATATGAGGCTTTCCTGATATTTGGTGAAAAAAGGGTTTGAAAACCTCAATAAGCAATCCTGCAGCCAGGATGGAAAAGAGAGTCAGCACAAGAGTCTCTGTCATGTGCTGTAGCACTATCTGACTTCTAAATGCTCCTAAAACCTTCCTCACCCCGGTCTCCCTGGCCCTTTCAAGAGAAAAAGCAGTGGCCAGATTAATATAGTTGATCACTGCAAGTGCAAGGATCAGAATACCAATGGCTGAAAATATCCAAATATAGCTGATCTTACCATTAGCTTTAAACTCATACATTAAGTTAGAGTGGAGGTGAATAGATTGAACAGGTTGCAGGTAGAATCTATAATAGAGGTTATACTCCTTCAGCATTTCCCCGGCATGCTGCTCAATCATTTGAGGTAATTTACTTTCCAATCTGGCAGGGTCAGTACCCGGAGCAAGAAGCACATAGGTATGGTAACCATTATTTCCCCAATTTTGAAACTCATCTTCAGCTATACTTTCTAAAGTATTTAGAGAGCAAAGCATATTGAATGTAAAATGGGATGTCTCAGGTGCATCTTTAATTACTCCTGTAACCTCATAATCCATTCCCCGTCCATCGGGATCATATTGAAATATTTTGAGCGTTTTACCTATCGGGTCTATGTCGCCAAAATATTTTCTGGCCATAGTCTCGGTGAGCACTACCTGGTAAGGCTTAGCAAGGGCCGTGCGTTCATTGCCAACGGTTAAATGATAGTCGAATATTTCAAAAAAAGAAGGATCTGTAAAAACCAGATATTCTTCAACAAAACTCTTATCACCATGCTTTACGATGGCATCATTTTTATCAAGACGTACAGCAGCCTTTACCTCCGGAAATGTGGATGCCATGGTTGTGCCCAGGGGCAGGCTTGTTACGGTCTGGTGCCAGCGGTCTTCACCCACACCCGCTTCCGCAACTACCCTGTAAATTTGCTCTCCTTTTGGAAAATGTTTGTCGTATGACAATTCATCCTTTACCCAGTTATATATGAACAATGCACATGCGAGACCTGTAGAAAGTCCAATAATATTTATAAGGGTATAGACCCTTCTGCGTCTCAGGTTTCGCAGTGCCACTTGAATATAGTTTCTAAACATAGGGAGATAAATTACTTTTTTACATCAGCAGGCTGAAAGCCAGTATCTACTTTCTGCCAATTCACATGCCACTAATCTTATAATACTAATAATCAGCACATTACACATTGAAAAGCTACTTCAGCTATTCCATTTGTTCCTTTTTGAAACATCTATGTTCCGCCATGAAACACCAGCCTACTCACATTTAAGCACCTCTGCCGGATTTGTGCGTATAGCGCGTATAAGTTGAGTACCTATTATGGATAGGGTAACAAGCAGAGCTATTGCACCAGCTCCAAGAAATATTGCTATGTTCAAATCGATTTTATATGCAAATCCCTGCAGCCATTCATGAAGCAGGTAGTAGCCTAACGGAGCTGCCATTAGCCAGGCCAGTAGGATCAAAAGAAGGAAATCGCCGGTCAGGTTACGTAGCAAATGAGTCGGTGAGGCACCAAGAACCTTCTTTATGCCCAGTTCCTTCTCCCTTTGCTGGGTAGTGTATGTAACCAACCCCAGCAGGCCAAGGCATGAAACCACTATTGCGAGGCCGCTAAAATAATTGCTGACTTTGCTTAAGCGCTCTTCAAATGCATACTGTGCATCTATTTCCTGATCCAGAAAATGGTATTCAAAGGGTATATCAGGATTGTATTTTTTTGCCACCTGCTGTATATCCTCAATAGCGGCAGAAGGGTCATTTCCCGCTATCTTGATCAATACTACTCCGAAGAGCTGCATGGTCATACTCCGGAAATCTTTTAAGACATAAAACACCTGTGGCTCGACCGGTTGATGCAGGGATTTGAAATTTACATCGGGAATAACACCAATAATCTCTCCTTCACGGCCTCGCGTTGAAACTTCCGTGCCCACCGGCTCCTTCAATTCCATCATTTCGACGGCACTTTGGTTAATTATAAAAGCACGATCTGCGTCAGTAGCATGCTCTGCAGAAAAATTCCGGCCATCACTAAATTTGACTCCCATGGTTTCCATGAAATTATAATCCACGGCTATGGTTTCAACAGAATAATTTAATTCCGATTTTTTACCCGGCCAGGTGATGTGATTGGTGTTAATAGATACCATAGGCAATGATTCCCTGGCGGTGACATCAGCAATGTGAGGACTTTGAAGGAGCTCCTGCCTTACCATTTCATATTTACTGGTAATATTTCCCTGGGCAGGTATGTAAATCGTGTTTTCTTTGCTAAAACCAAGCTGCTTGTTTTGAAGAAAATAGAGCTGTTTAAAAATTACCGTTGAACCGATGATCAATAGCATGGAAACAGTAAACTGAATGACTACAAGCCCCTTCCTAAATAGCCGGCTATGACCTTCTTTGACAGGGGCACCCTTAAGCACAGAGGTGGTTTTAAATGAAGAAAGCAGTAGGGCAGGGTAAATTCCCGATATGATCCCCGTTAGAAATACCATTACGGCCAGCCCGCCCAGGAACCTCCAATTGCCATAGTCGATGTCAATGTTTTTTTGCACAAGCTGATTAAAGGCCGGCAGGAAAATCTCAACCAGGAGCATCGACACCAGAAAGGAGATGAATGCCATACCCAGGGACTCGGAGAAAAACTGGATGATCAAACTTTTGCGACTGGCTCCCAGTGATTTCCTTACCCCGACTTCCCGGGCTCTTTTTCCGGCCCTCGCAGTGGACAGATTTATAAAATTAATACAAGCTATGGCAAGAATGGCCAAGGCTACTATCGAGAAAATATTTACGTACTGCCGATTACCTTGTTTTGCCACTGAAGAAGAAACCGTAGGGTCAAGGTATATCTCTCGTAGTGGCTGTAAATATATTTCATGAACCTCCTCCCGGGATGCCGGGGCATTGTTAAAAAGAAGTGCCGTTAACTTTTTGTTTACAGCTTCAATATCGGCTCCCGGCTTAAGCTGTAAATAAGTATTGTGAACGAAATTAGTCCAGCTATACCCTCCCGGCCAATACCGTTGCAGGTCGTTATGGGAATAGATGAAATTAAATTGCAGGTGTGAGTTATCAGGAAAATCCACCACCACACCCGTAACTACATTATCAGTCTTGTTATTCCAGGTCAGTACTTTGTTGATCGGGTTTTCGCTTCCAAAATAATTTCTGGCTGTGGTCTCGGAAACGATCATAGAACCTGATGGCTCCAGCCAATTGGAAACACCTCCTTTAATGGCGGGAAAATCAAACATTTGAAAAAATGCCGGGTCAACATAAGCGATTTTGTTTTCATAGAAGCTTTTATCGCCGTATGTATAGAATGACTGATCGCTGCTTGAGTGTACCCTAGCCACCAGCTCAACTTCAGGAATGGATGTTTTTATGGCCTCTGCCAGTTTACCCGGAGTACTTGCACTCTTCTCCCCCGTTTTCTTCCAAACAGTATTGACCCTGTAAATATCTCCGGCATTTTTATGAAATCCGTCAAAGCTTACCTCGTGGTTAACCCAAAGCATGATCAGGATGAATACAGCCATGCCCACTGATAGACCCAGAGAATTGATTATTGCAAAAAAATGCTGGCGGCGCGTTATGCGGAGTAATATTTTGAGATAGTTGTAGATCATAGTATCGTTTTTACTCCTCCTTTAAAGCATCTACAGGGTTGCTGTAGGCAGTTTTGATCGTGAGGTAAGAAACTGTTACCAGAGCCACCAGTACCAGTATTACCGCTGAAATTGCAAAATCAAAAAAGGAAATCCCGATACGATAGGTGAAGTTTTCGAGCCAGTTATCCATAATGGCCCAGGCTACCGGGATAGCGATGATGATAGACAAAGCGATCAGCACCGAGAAATCCCTCAACAACAGGGTAAGGATCCTGAATACCGATGCCCCCATAACTTTGCGTATTCCCACTTCTTTTATTCTTTGCGAATAACTCAATGAGGCTATACCAAAAAGGCCAAAGCAAGCTATGAGAATAGCGATTACAGAAAAGCCCCCAAAAACATTGGCTGTTTTCTTCTCACCCTCGTAAAGCAAACCCATATCATCGGCCAGTATGGAGTATTCAAACTCAAACCTGTTCTCAAATTTTTTCCAAGTTTGCTCCACAGCAGCAATAGTTTCTGCAAAATTTTCTCCCTGAACCTTTATCAACATATCATTATAGGCAGGTGCCAGATAAAAAAGCAGAGGCCTGATGGGTTCATGCAGGGAGCCATAATTGAAATCTTTAACCACACCAACGACTGTGCCCTTTAATGGCTCTCGTCTGTTATTGTCAGTGTACCAGGTTATCTCTTTGCCAACCGGGTCTGCCAGATTGATACTTTTGGCAGCAGTTTCATTAATAACAAATGCATTGGAATCCGTGGGAAAATCTCTGGAGAAGCCTCTGCCGGCCGCAAACTCTATACCCATCGTTTCAAAAAAGCTGTAGTCTATATATGTTTCTGATGCGGATACCCTGCTTTGAAGGTCATCCGTCCTGGAGATAGAGTTTTGGTTAAACTGTCTTCCCGGTACATTGGAAGTTGCCGACACAGATGTAATCCCCTTTATCTTGCTCAACTCTGTCCTCATAGACTCCAGCTTATCGCTCAGGTCTTCGTTCTTCAAAGGGATCACGATTATCTTGTCGTTGTCAAAACCCAGATCTTTGTTATGAATAAACTGGAGCTGATTATAGATGATCAGGCTACCGCTGAGTAAGGCCATGGAAATAATGAACTGAAACACGATGAGCACCTTTCTGAATCCGGCTCCTTTGGGTTTGAGCTTTCCAACACCTTTCAAACTTACCACCGGGTTCATGGAAGAAAGAAAGAGTGAAGGGTATAATGCAGCCACAAGACCTGTTATAATCGTACCTCCAACCAAAATGAGTATTAACTCCGGGTTTTGGAAGTAGTTTATCTTTAATGATTTATGGGTAATAACATTAAAGAATGGCAGGCATACTTCTGCTAAAAGGCCGGTAACGAGCATGGCGAAGATAGCAGTGAGCAGCGACTCGCCTAAAAACTGCAGGCTTACCTGGGATTTATAAGCACCTAAAGATTTTCTGATCCCAATCTCCCGTGCCCTTTCGGTAGAACGAGCTGTAGTCAGATTCATGAAGTTTATGCAGGCAATGACCAGGATCAGCAGGGCTGCCGCCGACATGATATAGACATACTCTTTGTTACCATTTGCTTCCAGCTCCCAGCGGATCCGGGAACCAAGATGGATATCTGTCAGCCTTTGGAGTTTAAAATGCATGCCGTTCTGCATGGCCATTTGCATTTCCTCTTCGGGTACGTCCACATATTTCATGGCCCATTGCATCAATTGGCTTTCCAGCTTATCAGGATCACTCCCCGGTTTCAGCCGGATATAATTGTAGTGCCCAAAATCGGCCCAGGTGTAGTAGGGACTATCCCGCCCCTCTAATGCTTTCATAGTTACATATGATATTAAAGCATCAAAATGAAAATGCGAGTTTTGAGGAACATCTTTAAAAACACCCTCAACCATGAGCAAGGTACGGTCATCGTTAATTGCCAATTCTTTTCCGACCGGGTCTTCATCGCCAAAATACTTCCTGGCACTGGTTTCTGAGAGTAAAATACCGCCTACATTTCGCAGTACTTCCTGTTTATTCCCCTTCAATAATTCAAATGAAAACACCTCAAAAAAGGTACTGTCTACAGATAGAATGCCTTTTTCATCATGGGTGATATCCTTCTCGGGATTGCGAACGGAAAACGTCTGTTTGGTAAGTCCGGCACCCCATAGTGGAGACAATGAAGTGGCAGCCTCCACCTCCGGAAAGTCCTTTACAAGCGCCAGGGCCATTGGGTGCGGTGTCCGTGTTTGCGGATTATTGGAGAACCATGCTATCCGGTAAATATCATCGGCATGTTTGTGAAATTTATCGTAACTGAGTTCATCCTTTACATAAACTACGATGAGCAACACACAGGCCATACCGAAGGACAGGCCAAAAATGTTGATCACAGAATAAACCTTCTGCTTTAATAAATTTCTAAGGGCAATTTTAAAGTAGTTCCTGAGCATTGTGAGTTAAATTAGTGAAATTCTCACATATTGGCATACCCAAGAATGTGCCATGAGGGCAGAACGTTGATTTTGGGCAAATTACAAAGAAACCATTCTTTGGTATGTTCCAATACGAAACATTTTATTGTTCCGTATCGGAACATTTATGTAAATAAGCGCTCCATAATATCGTTTCTGTACAGCTTCCCGATAGGCACATAGGTGCTATTGCTTAACTGAACCTGATTACCGTAGATAGACTTTACCTTAGCCTTATTTACAATATATGATTTATGTATGCGGATGAAATTGCCTGAAGGCAGTGTATCTTCCAGCCTTTTTAACGATTCCAGAGTTATCAGCTTCTCACCGTCGAGGTGGAATCTTACATACTCTTTCAGGCCCTCAATGTATTGAATATCAGCTATGCTGACCCTATGTATCCTATGGTCAGCCTTTACACTGATCACCTGATCCATAACTTTTGGTGTCCCTTTTTGTTCGAGCTTAAGAAGGTCACAGGCCTTGTTAACCGCCTGCAAAAAACGTTCGAATTTAATAGGTTTAAGCAGGTAGTCCACTACATCCAGGTCATAGCCCTGTAGCGCATAGTTCTGATAAGCTGTTGTAAAAATTACTTTCGGCCGTTTCGGCATCGACTTTAGAAATTCTATACCACTCAACTCCGGCATCTGGATGTCCAGTAGAATAACATCCACCGGCTGGGTATTTATGAAAGCTATTGCCTCAATAGGATTACTAAAAACACCGGCAAGTTTGAGCTGAGGCATCTTGCTCACATAATCCGCCAGCAGCACCCGGGCGGGGTGTTCATCATCAATAATAATACATGAAGCACTCATAGAATAACTATTAATTTAACGGTAAATGAATCCTGGTTTTCCTCAACAGTCAGGTCGTGTTTTTCCGGATATAGTAGCCGAAGCCGTTTTTTGACATTCTCAAGGCCAATGCCCACGGTGTTGTCTTTGGTAAACTCGGTTACAGGCTTACTGTTGCTAACCTCAAAAAGTAAACTGGCCTTCCCAAATGTGGTAAGCTTAATGCTGACCCAGCCATCAGGGTGATCAATATTGCTATGTTTGAAGCTGTTTTCAATGAAGGGAATCAATAACATAGGCTCAATGAGCAGTTCCGGATTATGGATATCTATGTGAATATTGATATTGGCTTTGTTATCCGTTTTCAACCTTTGAAAATCAATGTAGTTGTTGATATAAGCTATTTCTTTATCCAGAGTAACTTTCGACTCATTGGTTTCATAAAGTACGTAACGCAACATTTCTGATAATTTCATAACCATATCGGGTGCCATTTTCTGATTACGATAGCTCAGGGAGTAAATGTTATTTAAAGCGTTGAATAAAAAATGAGGGTTGATCTGAGACTTCAAAAGTTTTAGTTCAGTATCAAGGTTCTCACTTTTGAGCGCCATTTCCATCTGATCTCGCTTTTGGGCCTGTTTTGTGACCCAATAAGTGGTACTGATGAAAAGAATGGCTATCGAAGACAATATATCCATGAGCAATGGCGGGCTAAAGTGAAAACCGGCACGGGCAAACGCCACATCTTCGGATAACACCGGGAAAAGCTGCCCTGGCATCGCCGGTATTGTACGCATTGCTCTTCCCATAACAGGGGAGTCCGCTTTGCCCATAGCCACACTATCAGAGAGGGAAATAGACAGTATACTCCGCTCAACGCTATCATCGATAAGGATACTCTGCTCTATAGGAAATGGCACTGCCGGTATTGCCCGCATTGCCCTTCCCATAACAAGAGGTTCCGTTTTGCCCATAGCCACACTATCCGAGAGGGAAATAGACGGTATACTCTGTTCTATAGGGAAAGGGTGCTTTGAGAAGCTCATAATAGAAGCCATACGGTCGCCAGGTTCAAAGAAACCGAAGAGCTGCCGTACGAAATAAATAAAGATCAGTACCAGCACTATAGAAAAGGAATAAGCCATGTACCTGTTTTTCTCCATCAGTTTGGGTAGCAGAAAGTACACATTGAGGTAAAAGGCCAGAGCATGCAGCGTCAGTATCCTGAGGTCGAACCAAAGGCTGTGGTTATAATCTCCCCGAAATGATGATATCAGGTTGAAAATTATAAATCCATAGGTCAGCCAGGCAATCAAATGAATGCCAATAGTCTTGTAGTTAATTTTCTTCATACCCGAAAACTAACGAAATAGTGCCTCAGCATATTTTATTTTCAACCAACGTCAGGAATTAATCGACGAAGGTCAGTTAAGCAAGCCACTAAACTTCATGAACAGACTTTTGCCCAGCGATCAATACGCTCATTTCATTGAAGATTCCCAACGGTTGGTTGAAAAAAATTTATACGCAGGAGCCATTCTATCAGCTTTGCAATAAAAACATCAATACCCATGAAAGCACTCTTTGTTAAAATAGTCTGGCTATATAGCGGTGTTTTGAGTTCACCGGGTCAAGTAGTTGAGAGCCCTGACCCTTTTGATGAATTAGCACACAGTTCACTGGTGGTCAGGTATTATGAATCAAAAATATTCCCTGTAATTATTACAGCCCGACAAAGCTTCGATAACGAATTGTCTGAGGATGAGAAAAATACCATCAGGGAGGCTCAGGTATATTTAAAACATTTAATGGAAAAGGAGCAGGTTGAGCTACAGAGTGACAAGCTGATCACAAGATCACTGGTTGACCAGCTAAGAAGCATTTTAAATGGTCATAAAAAAAGTCTGGATGAGATCCAGGGACAACTTGCCCCTGAATGTAAACAGTGGAAGGCTGATATCCAGGAGATTGTCACATCATCAGTGCCTGGCAAAAGTCCCTCGTATACCACCGCGCTTTCTCCGGTACACTTTCTTCTATTAAACTCTACTGACTTACTCCGAGCATATTTTATTGGACAATAATGCCTATGAAAACTGATCCTTTTCTACAAACCTTAACCTTGATCCTTGGTCTGGTGCTGGTTGTTATCATAGTGCTGGTGGTAAAAGCATAGCCCGAGTGTAGGTATGGGTTTCATGGTTATTCATTGACTGCAGTGCTCCGTTGGTTGAATATTTTTTTGCCGCACAAGCGCAATGCACATCTTCGGGGTCATGAAAAATATTGAGGCCAACCGGATTTTACTGCTTTTACTCCTCGGTTGCAGCATGATAAGCTGCAATGACGAAGACTTTACCACTGGAGCACAGTTTTTCAATGATGTTTCATTTGAACTGGCTACATGGGATTCTCTGACCATGAAGTTTTCAACGGTTAAATTTGACAGTTCAATAACTTCTTCACCCGAAGGCCTGGTTGTCGGACGGACGTCCAACACCTATTTTGGGAAAGTAAATGCCGCGGCCTACCTACAGCTCACCCCTGATTCTTCCGCATACCAGCTCGATGAAAAGGAAGTAAGATATGACTCTATCACCCTCGTGCTGGAGTATAACAATTATTTTCTAAACGATACTACCAAGAGCTTTACGCTGATCGTTGACGAACTCTATGAAGAAATAGAGCTTAACAGTGAAACCGGCAACCTGTATAATACAAGCCGCTTTTATACCCAAAGGGACATTTATGGTGACACCGCGATGCTGGGACAAAAAACTGTATCTCCCAGACCTTATACCGGGAGCTCAATCGAAATCAGGCTATCCGATACTTTGGGGCTAAAGTTATTTGAAGAAACTTTCGACAGCGACAACCTGTATTCCTATCCGGCAGATTTTCTTGATTTCTTTAAGGGCATAAAAATTAGTGCTACAGAAGATGCAGAAGCAGTTATAGGCTTTGCCGTATCACCGGTAGTTAAGATCTACTACACTGATAATTCCTCTATACCCTCAGAGCAAAAATACCTGGCTCTAACCAATCAAAGCTCCGGAGAAGTATACTTCAACAGCTTTGAAGCCGACTATACAGGCACTGCCCTGGAGAATATCACTTCCGAAGATGAGGGTTTAGCGTCATCATTAACTGGAGCAACTGCCTATATGCAATCTGGCGCAGGTCTCGCCATAAGGATAGAACTTCCGTATTTGAAAAAGATCATAGAAGACAATCCCGACCTGCTTTTGAATAATGCCGAAATACAGCTAAGGCCCATCAGAGATCAATATGCATCGGAGCAATTGCTGCCTCAAACCCTGACGATGTATTATGTAAATAACAAAAACACCAATATCAGTTCAACTTCATATTCTCTGGAACTAACACTAGACGACGAGTATGACCTTGATACCTATTACAGTGCAGATATCACAGAATTTGTAACCTACCAGCTTTCTCTGACTGAAAATAATGAAAACGCTTTGCTGATCACTTCAACCGAGTCCGGCTTTAGCAGCAGCCTGGATTATGTAGTGTTGGGAAACCAGCAAAATGAAGAT
>NZ_SMLW01000399.1 GCF_009711405.1 Fulvivirga kasyanovii
CCATACCCAGTTAGAGGAAAACCCTAACCGTTTGCTTAGCTGATAGTTGGCCGTTATTGCTAAATTATGTGGTCTGTCGTAGGCAGAAAGGTATTCGTACCCATCATTAACGCCTTCGATCTTCCGTATTGATTTCGAATATGTGTAGCTGATCCAGCCATTTAATTTGCCATGTGGCTTGCTCAGCATAAATTCTATGCCAGAAGCACTCCCCTTCCCAAACCTGAATTCCCCTTCCAGTTGCTTGTTTAATAAGACATCGGCATCGTCTTTAAAATCAATCTGACCTTTCATGTCCTTATAAAATACCTCTACTGACGTTTCCAGCTTATTGCCAAAAAGGTTCTGAAACAGCCCTATAGAGTACTGATCACATTTTTGTGGCTTTACATTAGGCGTAGATGGAACCCAAACATCCAAAGGAGTGCCGCTAAGGGTATTTGAGGCTAACTGCAGGTATTGCACTGATCTGGCATAGCCACCTTTCAATGACAGGTTATCCGCAATTCGATAGGTCATTACCAGCCTTGGCTCCAGGTTTATGAAAGTGTTAAATACGTCACCATTTTTGTAATTAGTCGAGTCTGTTACCTCATATGTATCATTAAAATTAAACAAAGCATAGGCCCCTACATTTTGGAACACGGAGAGCCTGAGTCCGGGATTGACCATCAACCGTCCATCCAAAAGCTTGCTCTCAGTACCCAGGTAAGCAGCATGCTCCAGGGCCTTGCTGTCTAAAGTTTCTATCTCTTCATAACTACTCTTCTCTTTCAGGCTCATTGCACCTGGATTAAATACATGTAAGGTGGAAGACAGACCAAAGGTTACAGTATGTTGTGGAGAAAGAAAATAATCAAAATCCATCTTTAGGGTACAATCCTGCAGACGGGCCTTCCAATTCATTTCATACCCTGTACTATCCACTCTTTGTCCAAGCTTATAATCGTATTTGCTATAGCTCAGGGACAGATTTGAGAAGAGTTTTTTGTTAAAGGAGTGGTTCCAGCGAAAGGTTGAGATAAAATTACCCCATGAGATATGGTCTGAATCCTTTTCAAAAGCAGTAGAAAATACGTCTCTTCCACGGTAGGCAGAAAAATAGACCTTGTTATTCTCATTAATTTTAAGGTTGGTCGTTAAGTTGAAATCATAAAAATAAAGAGCCTTAATTTCGTTTGTAAAAGGACGGAAAAAGACGTCGGCGTAACTCCTGCGGCCGGAAACCATTAAGGACCCCCTGTTTTTTAAGGTTGGCATTTCCAGAGTGAGCCGGCTTGCCAACAGGCTTACACCACCCTGACCGGAAATACGCTTGTTATTCCCGTCCTTCATTTGCACGTTCAGAAAGGATGAGAGCCTCCCTCCATAGCGGGCAGGCAGGTTGCCCTTGTAAAATTCCATGTTTTTGACCGCATCATTATTGAAGGTCGAAAAGATACCCATAAGGTGCGATGGGTTGTACACTACGGCCTCATCCAACAGTACCAGGTTTTGGTCGTAGCCACCTCCACGTACGCTGTAGTTAGAGCTCAGCTCCCCTGTCATCGATACACCCGGCAGTAGTTTAATAACTTTAAGAGGGTCCGCTTCACCAAATAAAGCCGGCACCTGCTGTATCTTTTTAGCCTCAAGCTTATTGTAGCTCATCCGGTTGACGGCCACATTATCATCAGGGCGGTATGCGGTGATCACCACCTCTCTCAGTTCTTCCGTCATTTCAGCGAGTTCCACGGACAAGGTGATGTCTTTATTTACCAGGACCTGCTTTTCTGTTATTTTATAACCTATATAGGTAAAAACCAATGTATAATCCCCTTGTGGCAGCGTCAGGGAATAGTACCCGTACAGGTTTGTTACTGCTCCCGTAGTAGTGTTTTTTAACTGAACAGTAGCCCCTACCAGTGTCTCCCCGTTTGCTTCATCCCTTACGTGCCCACTCACGGTATAGGATGTTTTCCCCTGTGGTTTACTCTTTTGTTTGAGGATGATCTGCTTCCCATGGAACTGATATTCCATATCCAGCTTTTCTGCGAGAATATCCAGCAGCTCCTTTACCGACATATTTTTTGCTGGCAAAGTAATTTCCTGGTTAAGGTTAAATTTTTTCTCATTATAAGAGAGGTGAACCGACTCCACCTTTCCCAGATTATCCAGTAACTCCCGGGCTGTAGTATTCCTGGTATCGAAATCTACTGTGACGCTAAGTTCATCCTGAGCTATAACAGCTACTGACGAAACAAGCATTAACAAGAGAATTAATAAGCCTCTGCAAAACTGTTGGCACAGCCCGGCCTTCTGCCCTCCCCAATATCCGGGCTGGGATAGTATACTATTAAGCAAAACATTTACAGGCCTCCGCTCTCTTTGAGCCGGAGTAAAAAATAAAATTTTCATGATCAATATTTTCTGTTGCTTCGTTTCTATTTTAAGATATACCCTTCTAAAACCTTTTCGTAACGGATATCCAGGGTAATAGAGATCACATCGAGCACTTCTTCAAGGCTCTGTTTTTCAAAGCTTGTGGTCAGTGATAGTGAATCGGTGTTTTCCAAAGTGACAGATTGGTTATAGTGGGCGGACAATACTATTGCCACTTCCTGCAATGGAGTATTTTGAAAAACGAGCACACCAGTTTTCCAGGCCAGGGCATTCGGATCAACAGCAAATTTGTTAATGTGATTATTGACCGGGTTTATTTGTGCTTTTTCCCCTTTGGTAAGTATTACTTCATTCGCGGGGTCTTTATCTTCCGAAAAGGATACTTTACCAGTAAAAACAGAGACAGAAGCCTCGCTTACCCGGGCGTTAATATTAAACGATGTGCCTAAAACACGCGTAACAGTTCCCTGCGCCTCTACTATAAATGGCCTTTCAGTGTCCCTTTCAACTTCAAAAAAGGCCTCACCCCGAAGGATGATTCTTCTTTCTTTGGTACCAAAAGTTTCAGGAAATTGAATTGTGGTATTCCGGTTTAGCCAAATAATGGATCCGTCGCTTAACGCTACGGAGTCAATACCTGACGCAGTTGACACCTCCATTAATGACGCATAGAAATTATGGTCAGGCTCCTGAAACCATTGCATTGCCAACCACCCAATACCTGTTGCAAAAACCAAAATAGCTGCGGCTCTGCCAATCCACTTCCACAGGTCAATACTACTGGGCGAAGAAACATCTTCACTTCTCAATATTCGCTGTTCGATATTTTCCCAGGCCTTGCCTACGTTCGGAGTATAGTCTTTATAAACTTCGCCAGAGGCTTCCCATATTTCTTTGAATTTTTCAAATTCTTGTCGGTTAGCCGGATCTTGCAACCATTTCTCCATTTGCCTCTGTTCTTCTTTTCCACTTTCTCCTTTGAGAAATCGCGGTATTCTTTGTTCGATATCTGTCACACTATTGTCGTTTATTTATAAGGCAGGAAATTCTTTAAGCACCCTAAACGTTGGATGGCTTTTTTTTAAAAAAAATGTCACGCGGAATGTACGCAAGGGATGTAAAAGGAAAAGAGATGCGGGAATAGAGGTAGAAAATTCGGGATTCCTCAGGATTTCCGCTAGATTCAAGAATATCCGGCCTCTAAGAAAAGAGAGTTATTTCAAAAGGTGATAAAACTGTCTAACCACATACTTTTGAAACAACTCTTTTTTAATCCCGGAATTCACTTAACCTATTTCTTAGTTAGGTTAAAGCTCCAGGCACCTTCTACAGACGCAGTCCTTCCGGTTTGTGTACCAGGGTCGGTTATGGAAAAGTTAAGCTTCAGATTCGGTTTGTTAATAAGAACCTGCACAATAACCCCGTCATTTCTCGTTATTGCAAAAGAGTTTGCCTCCGGAGTTGCGCTATTGAATGTCCACGAGCCGCTTTCTTTCCAGGGAGAGCTGCCAACCTGATAATTACTTGCTGTGTAAGTACCGCCATTAGTACCTGCCTGGTGGGTTATTATTAATTTAAAATCCTTGTAACCCGCAGTTCTATCTTCAGTGTGAAACAGTACAGCCTGCGCCGATCCATCAATCTCCCAGGTTCCTGAAAAATTAATACCTGCCTGATCAGGAGCCGACAATCCGGGATCATCGTCATTTTTACAACCCGATAAGGCTGCTATTACTACTAAAACTCCTACATTTAATATAAAAGATATTTTTTTCATTCTTTATTATCACTTTTAGATTTGATTAATTAAGCTAAGCTTGTATTAATTACCCTTCATTATTATCTCGTTTCCGGATGCCTCCGTCAGCACAAGATGGCCCCTCCTTATTTCATATTGGTAAGATTTATTACTCAGTTGCTCCAACAATTGCTGTTCAATATCAATATCGGAGCAAATCATCCTGGATGAAGAAATTGCACCAAACTTAACCAGACCATCTTTTAATGTAATGGTTCCTGAAAGCCTGTTACAGCCACCAAAACCACTGAGTTTTTCATTGATCAGATCCAGCTTTAATTCAGGGGGCTTGTAGGTAAACTTGTGACTTTCAAGGTTTCTTCCTCCCATAGAAGTAATAGACCACGATCTGCTTAACTGTTTTTTTACATTACCCTTAGATTCCATTTTTTGACCATCTACCGGCCCGGTGCTTCTGCATGATATAAATACCACAAGTATGAATAGAGTCTTTCTCATAGTCATTGGTAACAATACTCCATCCAAACGGACAGAGTATTGTTGCTTTATTTTATTTTACAATAAACCTTTGCAATGACACCCGTCCGTCCGTCTGTTTAATGATCAACTGATACACGCCAACGGGCAGTTTATCTGTGTTAACCATAAAGCGATCCTGAGTTTTTTGTACGCTCGTATTTAACGTAATACCCATAACGTTTATCACACTTACTGATTCTACATTATTCTTTGGAGTCTTTACGGTCAGCACACTACCTTGCTCAACCGGATTTGGATATATGTTGTGGGTCACAAGTTTATCATCCAGCCCCATGACAGCATCGGCCATAACCTTTACCACATTGCTATAGCCAGATGCCTCGCTGGCTTTAAATGCTTCAACCCGGTAGTAATAAGTGCCTGATTTTGAGACTTTATCCGTATATGTGACTGTATTAGCACCAACTGTAGCTATGACTTCCCATTTCTCCTGGTCTAAAGACCTTTCCACCCGGAACCCTTCCTCATTGTCTGCCTTTTCTTCCCAGGTAAGGGCCACGCCACTGACTGTTCCTTCTGCCACCAAATTAAAAGGTGCTTTCACCTCACCACAACCAAAACAGAACGTAATTTCCACTTCAGAAGTATAAGAACCTCCTTCAGCTTTACCTAAAACAACTTCTGAATTCCCATTGGTGAGTATTACTGTAGTACCCCCATCCCCAAACTTATCAGCAATTTTAAAGGTGTAATTCCCATCAGCAAGGCAATAATCTTCCATAATAGTAGAAAGCGCGTAGGAATATTTCGGGGATGTTATCACTACGGTTCCATTTCCGTCCAAAATTTGGTATGAAAAGTCATCCGGATATTCATCCGTTCTAATTTCAACACGCAAGCTGTTTAATGAGTTATCCATTGTTACATTGACACCTGCTTTTGCTGTATTACCGCTCTCACTTTTATCGGCTACCCCATTGACAGTAACAATTTGAAATATGAGAGTATCACTGCCTGCTGACACGGGCACTTCAACAGCAAGGTCAAGTGTTTTTCCCACTTCAATATTCAAACCATCAATAGAGGATGAGTGATCCAGACTTCCAAACCCGTAAGCGATCTCAAGTGCCGTAACAGGTGTGTTCCCTTCATTTGTAACTTGAATCAGTGCTGTAACACCTGGTGAAGCCTGGCATAAGCTTAGCTCCTCCCCACTTCCCGGGCTCAATACTGCTATGGAAGCATCAGGCTGGGCAACATACGGCAAGGTAAATTTTATTTCGGTTTGGTCACTAAAATGGGGTCCGACACTGAAAACCTGCTTTCCATTGGCATCCACACCCGTAGCAACAGCGCCTCCGTCACCAACATCATCTAATAGCCTGAAAGTGTAAGTACCTTCAGCCAGGCACAGCACCTCTTCCTTCACTGTATTGGTATGCCCTTCTTCAAATGCCCCTGAGGCAACCACTTTGTCGCTGTCATTCACTACCTCCCAGGAAACTTCTTCAGGATCTTTATCCAATTTAACTTGTAGTGTTAACTGTTCCTGATCAGTAGGCAACAACATTTCAAAGCTTTCACTACTTGAGTTATTCGTAGTATTAACATCTGTATCGCCACTACCATTTACTGAGGCTATATTTACTTCAAATGAATTGTTACCCTCTACAAATGGGAAGTCGTCCAGTACAACTGTGCTGACTGCACCGGACCGAAGAGGCTCTCCTGAGTAGTCATAGGTCAAAGTAGCAGCTCCGGAAAGACCGTAGCGCAGGCTAAACTGATTAATCGTTAGCGAATTAACGTTTTTAACCTGTACTGTGACCGGTTGCTTCACATCACACCTCATTTTATAATCCCCTACGACCGGACTCATGATTTCAACAGACGCATCTGTTATGTTTTCATAAGGCAATTTAAAACCGAAAGGTAACCACCCTTCAGAAAATAAGCCTGAAACCTTAGCGACTTCAAAATCTCCGGATTCAGCATTGATGGTAAAGGTGGCTTCTCCCGGATCTTTTAGCCCTTCACCGGGCACCCCTCCAGGACCATTGGGGTTTGGTTCCACATCAGCAAACACAAAGAAATAGAACCCTGCAGGTAAACAGATGGTCTCCTTATAGATCTCTCCCGATTTATATCCATCGAATGATTCTCCTCCATTACCAGAATATATTATTTCAAGCTGTTCATCGGCGATGAAAAAACCATTATCACCAGATTCACTATCAAAAACCATAGAGAAGGTCATCTGATAGCCTTGTATCAAACTAAAATCAACCTCAAGGGGTTCACTGTTAGTAGGATTACCATCTAGCTCATCATTTACAGATACTACTTCCACTGAGATAGAATGGCTGCCCAAATCTCCAAAATCTATGGTCGGCCCTGACAGCTTTGTTGATCCTCCTACAGCCAGCGGGCTACTGCTCAGGTCATAAACTATAGGGGTGGTGCCCAGATCAGATGCGAAGCTGAGTTTAAGAGAAGTGATTTCTGATGCGCTGCTGTTCCTTATGCTGACTTCCGGGGTCACAGTATAATCCGTACCACATATTGCCAATTCTTCATTGTTCGAAATATTGGCAATTGAACCTAGTGTTACGTCATTGGCCGGCACCTCAGATACGTGTGAGCCGGGAGTAGCACCGGAAGCAGAATAAGCCTTCACCTCCCACTTTGCAAAGGAGCTTTCTAAAAAACCTCCGGAGTTACTTTCCCTGACAAAAGATTTTCTGGTTACTATTGAGTTAGTATAATCCCAAAAGAATTCAGCCGTTACATCTGCGCCGGTTACCCCGTACTGGTCGATGGTGTATCCCTCAACTGTTTCTACCAAACGCACTACGTCATTACCATCAAAATCAAGAGTTGCATTAATAAGGTCAGGGATTTCTGAAGAAAAATCAGACCCCCAGGCGACCTCAAAAGCTGTTTGTGAGATCACATATGAAGCTTCGGGTGCCAGGGTTACCCCAGAAAGGGATATGGTAACCGGTGCCTCAGGCTTCGCATCGGTATAGACTTTTATCGCCACGTTATTCAGGTTATAACTTTTTTCCGAAGCATTGTATATTTCAACATACTTTGGCAAATCTCCTGTCTCATTTCCCTCTACTATTTCGCTTATAAACAAGCCTTCATATTTGTTATTAACCACTCCGGAGGTTTCTGCAATCCAGCCGGCAAAGTATGAGACCCTGGCATAAATACCGGGAGCTGTAGCCTTTGCACAGCCTTCACCCCAGCTTGTGGCACCAGCCAGCAAATAACCAGTGCCGTCAGCATTAGGAACCACCAATGGACCTCCACTATCCCCCTGACAGGCATCTACCCCACCTTCTTTTGTATCTCCCGCAGCGAGCATAGTTTCAGTAATAGCCCCATTGTATTCGAGCGAATTGGCTGTTTCATTGGTCACGATCGGCACATCTACCGACATCAACACATCGGAGGAATTTCCTCCTGACTCCAACGTGCCCCACCCTGAAACGGTAGCTATTACACCTTCATTGATCAACCCGTTGGCCTCATCTGTTTTGGTAATATAACCAACTTTTTGCGCTTTAGGCCCACTCAGATCCAGAGGTTTTGCCAAACGAAGAAGTGTAAGGTCGTATCCCTCTTCCGCACTTACATAGCCAGGATACATGATGACCTCTGCAACATCGATAAGCTGCCCTCCGGCAAGGTCAGTCTTATCCGTACTTCCGGCCAGCACCTGAATTGCTTCTGCAGTAGTCCATTCTACACAATGGTTAGCCGAGACAATCCAGTATTCATCAATAATGGTACCCCCACAAAACTGCGCCCCATTGGACTTATTGATCAGGGCTACCTGCCAGGGACGCTTCGAAATATCTACCTGGGTACCCCCAACGATCCTTGGTTTTCCTTCAACTCTATCTCCAAGATTTACCCTTTGGGCAAAGCCGGCACTTGAGAGAATGGAACTAAATAAAATAGTTAGT
>NZ_SMLW01000603.1 GCF_009711405.1 Fulvivirga kasyanovii
GAATCGTAATATGGCAACCATTGAGCTTTAAGCGATTTGAAATGATCACCTTCCCGGGACAGTGGCTTCGAATAGAGTAGCCTGTTACCAATTTCTACCTCAAAGAAATTGGCATCTACGCCGTCTTCCCATTCCTCTTGCTCAAAATTTCCATCTATAATATCGAGGTGGATATGAGCAAACCTGCCAGAGCTTTTATAATCGTTTAAGAGCTTATCAGTGGCCTGAAAGTCCAGCCACGCATTTTCAATTTGTGAAAAGGTTTGACCGCCAACTTCCGGCTTTACCAATATGGCCATATCAATATCACTGTCGTGTGTTCCTTTCTCCCTCGCCAAAGAGTTTACTAAAAGAACAGTATCCACGTGCTGCTGATTTCTGAAGTAATTCTCAATTCTGGAAACAGTTATTCTATGTTGTGCTGTAGGATATTGTATTTCGGTCATCAATTTTGAGGTTAGTGCCCATGCTCAGGGTAAGTGGCTTACCGTTGGGTGCTAAAATAGGACTGTATAGGAAGATAACCTATTAAATGTAGGGACAGCTACGTTCACAGGTAACATTATTTTTGTTTAATTTTAATCTTACCATCAACCCAGTCTGGTAAGTAAAAGTCCATGCCTGTCTTTTTCTCCACATCTACTAATTTATTTCTTAGTTCAACGGTCCTTAAGCCTATGCTTTGGCGTAATTTGTTGGTTTCTGTCAGGGTTGAGCTTAATGGTGGGTTAAGAAAGCCATATCCGGCTTGTGTTCTATCAGAGCTTACTGCTATGCGCCAATCGTCTATTATAGCGAATTCGTAAGGAGAAATCTGGCCTTTTTCAAGGGCTATACTCAGTTTGGGTTTAATGAAGTTATATAGGGTGTCATTTTTAACATACGCTGTTGTGATAGAATTGTGATGGCTCAAAATGGTCGATACCCAAAAGCTATTACCGATAAGTTGTTCGCCAGGATAACCATGGTCTTCCATAATTCGGATGAGCTTCGTCAATTGAGCCTCACTATGAGGGGCAAACTTTTTGAGCGCATACTTTTCCTGTGCTTTATCTCCTAACCTAAACAATGCACCCAATGCCTTCCTTTGATCCGCCTTAAACATCTTATGCACTTCCTTTCTGGTGCTATCGTCAATCCTTTTTAAATATTTCTGTCTAAGCTTAGGATATTCTTCAACTATGACTTTCCATTCGGAGGCATTATGAAGATCAGATAAATAATTGTTCCTTTTAAGGCTTTTTAAATCCCAACCGGCAGTGATGCCTTGTTTGATGATCTCAAATGCTTTTTCTTTTTCGTTTAAATACAGGGCAAGCTGAGCTGCAACTTTGTAATCTTTTAAAAACACAAAATCGAAAGCGTTGAAAACATCATTATATATATTCAGTGCCTCTTTAAACTGTTCGTTACTAATGAGCTTTTCTGCTTCATTTATTTGCTTATGATACCTCCGGTAATCCTGTGTTTCGCTGGAAATCGAATTACTAAAACTGAGGGTCAATAATAAGCAAAGCAGCATCGTTCTCATTTCATGGGGTATTGGTCAGCTCTAGAATACAAGAGCGACTTCTCCATTTCCAAGTATATCAGGCTTGTTTGGGAGGAAATGAAAGAAACTTCTATTGAACATCAAAATAACTAACGCCCTGATCTATTGCAACAAGCTTATTTTCTTTACCTGCGCTCACCTTTAAATCTCTTTCCTCATTCAAAAAAGCGTAGCCGGAAATGCTATTGACCCAAAGGGGTTTTTCAGAATCGGCTCTCAAACCATCTTCAACCAGTAGTTTTTGATTGGTGCCATCGGTATTTACCAGCATATAAGGCCCGTGAGAGATGTCGCCAAAGCCAGAGATAAATGAAAAAAGAATTTTGCTGCTATCGGGAGAAATTTGATAGTCGATATGCCCGGTATACTCTTCTGGTCGTTCCATGTGTGACGTGCGGGTGAGTTGCATAGAGTCACCATCAGCATAGTAAAACAACTCAGGTACATTATCTATGGTAACACTCTTTAACCGTTCCGTAATGCTCTGAAACTGCTTTTGGTTATTCATACCCTCTTCATATGCCAAGCGATACAATGGATTATTACCACTTGCAAACACCAATTCCTGGGTGATCAGATTGAATTTGTATACTGAATTAAATGAAAAAGTTTCCCAGATATAGTCACAAGGAAGATATAAGGTGTCACCTACTATTTTTAATGGTGCTCTTTCTTCATCGGTGGCAGTAATAAAGTAGTCGGGGCCGTTGCTTTGAAATTTAGTTAACGGCTCTCTCTTGCCGCCATTTTGGAGATCGTATTTATATAGCACAAGAGAGTTATCTTCGCCTGATTGTAAAGTATAATATAGCACGCTATCCTCATTTGAAAATGCCAGGTTGAAAACTTCTTCCTGCTCAGGAAATAGCGCTTTTTCATGAGTTTCCAAATCATAAAACCATATCTTATCTTCTTTAATATAAGCTACATGCTGGTTTTCATGTAAAACAAATGAATAAACCGGTTCTGGCTCTGGTTCTAACGGCTCTTCAACTGCCGCTGTATCAGCAGGGGCAACTTCTGCCTTTGTGCTATCTATTGTGGTCAATGTGCTTGCCGTACCTTCCTGATTCTGTGCAGGATCACAAGCCATAATAAGAACCGTAAGAAGTATTGTTGACGAGATTATATTTTTCACTTGCAATGGAAAATCGATGTGTAGAATAATATTTTAACGCAATGATAGTAAAAAACTGTGCTTTTCTATCTTTGTCAACACTTTTCTCTTCATTAACTCACACGAGTGTATTGCTGTCCAGTTTCTCTCAGTATTGTGATGTCAATTCAAAGTATAGTCCTTCTATTCCTTCGTTAATAATTGCATTTTTGACGGACTCATTAACTACCAATGGACCATCATCGTAGAGGTAAAATATGGGATACTCTATTGAAGGGATTCTAATGCTTCTCTGCCTGATATCTTTCTTAAGTTCGCGGGCAACTTCAAACTCAGCAATTTGCAATAAATTAAAAGCATAGTAGTCTTTATGTACAGTTCCGCTCATAGGGTTATGCACCTCGGCTTTAAAAAGCTCCAATTTCACATTAGGAAAGGAAGTGATTACATCTGCAAGTTTTTTGCTGATAAGTGGAGGGTGAAGGTATGTCCACAAGGTTGGAATATTGAAATCATTCGGTTTGTAACCCCTAAGGTCCATATCCTCCAGGTCTTCTTCACTGTTATCCAAATCTGACATATCCATATCATACACAATCGGCTCTTCAATTTTAATGTCGATTTTTCTGCCGTTTGTCCAGGGGTATGGAGAAAGACCAATATCAGGACTTTCAATTTGTGCAATGGGATGAACACCTTCCCCCTCTAAAAAATAGAAATTCTGACTATCCATATGATCCTTTATTACGCATTAAAACCGTTAAAGATCCGGAAACCCCGCCTTGATCCAATATCCTCACCCTTTAAAAATTACATCCCTTTCATCATCATGAAAAAAGCTGAAGGTAACATAAAAAGGCTTTTTGAGAGGCAGGCTTCTGAATTCCTCGGTTTTAGCTACTGAGCCTATAATTTGCTCGATCATCTTGTAGAAATGCATAATCACTCCGGAATAGTCTCTGTCTATGACTTCGAAGCTGACATCGCCGCTGATGCTAAAATATTGCTCAAAAAATCCGTCATTGTCTATTGCTGAGTCGTTCATGATGCAGCCTTCGTCAAAAGCAATGTCAAGGTCATTGTCAGGCATAAAGTCTACCTCTATATTGCCGCCATACTCATTCCAGCAGATATCAACCACGCCTATACTTTCTATTTTATGCCGGTCAAACCTTTGTTTATCTACCTGCTTAAAAAATGATACCAGATCGTTATAGCACTTTTCGGCTTCCTTTTCCCAATCAACTTTAGCCATGATGGCTTTGAATTCGCTGTTTTCAAAGTTGTCTGTAACAGGCTCAATGTCAGTATAGAAGGACGGGGTTAAAAATTTTGTCTTCATTTATAATTTGTTCTTTTCATAAGGTTCTAAAGCTGGCAAATATATAATTGGTGATGCACATAAGCCTCACTAATAATTGGTAAAGGACAAAATCACTATAAATGGTGATGTACTGCTCTCTTATTTTAACAAAGTTTGTGAGTAATTTTAAATTCTTCAAAAACCTATGATTACAAACGAAAGGATATTAGCGGAGATAAAGGCGAGAAAACAAAAGACACTGGAAATAATAGAAGCTACGGAATTGCCAGAGGAGCTGAAGCCTGTGTTGGAGCAATTCCACGGTCAAAATGTGGATGAGTTGGTGTCACTGATGGCAAAAGAACTACTTCCTAATTTTTCGTTTGAAGAGTATGGGGAAGTACAGTACATGGGCTTTGAATGGTACTACGATGGCCGTAGCTTCCCTGAGGCTCTGGGGTACTTTGGTGAGAGCTGCGAACCTGCACCCGATGCCAGCCACCTGCCCGTAGGGAGTGATACGCATGAAGCCCGGGAGGATTTTGAAGTGGGCTCTGAACTTAGTGGCGTACTTTGCGGGGATTGTGGCTATATTGATGTTAACCTGGTCTATGGTCCGTTATACAATGTGCTTTGCGAGGAAGGAGATAACCATGTAGAGCTGGAAGGTGACGAAGCGCCGGACCTGCTCGAAAACCTGTACACTTTGCGGCTATATGAGATCGTACACCTGGCCATGCAAAAGCTGGAAGCATCTGAAAATATGGTGAAGAAGAATATGAAAACGCCTTTCTATCTGTTTCTGAATAACCACGATTGGAGTCCGTTTTTAGTCTACGCTATGGGTTAGTCATGAGTAGTTAGTTTTTAGTCTTGAGATGTGGAAATGAAAGTTATCTGCTTATTATTTATGTTTTCTTCTGTCTGCTTTGGCCATTCAAAAGTATATAATACTCAACCTATGACTGTAAACGACTGTTTTTCTGGCGCTAATTTCGATTTGGTCTACGATCATATTCGCAAAAGTATATCTCAGGGCAATCTCGGCTTTTACACTCACGAAACTTATCAACTCCACCCGGGCTGTTCGGCCGAGATAGCTGTTAAGCAGGATGGATACACCCTGACTGTTATTAGCCGTGGTAAAGGCATCTACTCTTTAGCCAAAGTACTTAGCGATAACAATAAGCTGGTTAGTACAGCCAATAGGATTTTTTGTGAAGTCCTGGAGAAAGCAGGCGGGTAGGGAATTGGGATTCGGCAAACGATCAACTCTAATCCTGGAAGTCACATCTTCGTGGAGCCTTCTCGTTATGAAAGTAAAGTAATCGGTGATAAAGTGAACGGTGACCGGGTCGGAAGTGGTCGGTAGTGAGTTGGAGAATTGGAATGTTGAATATTTCTATGAGACTACTATCTCCTTGGGGGACACGGCCAATACGCACTTTTTAGTTGATAAATTTAGTGACAGCTTATAGAGCTAAATTGGGGCTTTACTAAACTTTGAAAGTTTAATAAAGCTTTACTGTTCGGTAACACCGGCTGAGAGTAATAGGCTTAAAACAGAGGTTGCTACCTTTCTGAGCATTGCCTCTCCGATAATGTTCTCCCGCCATAATTAAAGATTGTGCCTTCGAATGTTGTAGAGTCCTTTGCGAGTGACTCTACTGGGAAGTAATTACGCATCCCTTTTGCCACGAGAATCCCGTAGGGATAAAAAATATTTGTAGCAATAGCCATTTAGATCAGATTGTCCTGTAGGGACAAAACAAGCAGGTATTTATAATGTGACCTTACCTAATAACATTGGAGGCATTATAGGGGATAAGTAGTGAACAGTAGATAAAGTTTTAGTTTAAACTGCTCAACTCTATTCAGGAAAGTTCAAACTGTTAATCGGAACATGAACTGTAAACTATGAATTATGAACCATGAACTGTAATTAATCATCATGTTTGGCTATCACCCAGATGGCGTGTACAATTCCCGGAATGAAGCCCAGAATAGTCAGCAGGATATTGAGCCAAAAAGCACCGCGAATACCAACGGTAAAAAATACGCCCAGCGGCGGAAGTATGATAGCAAGTATTATTCTTATAATGCTCATGTCGAATGCTTTTGAAAAAGAAGGCGAAAGCTAAAGAATAATTGTCAATTGACAAAGTTTCTGCGTTTGCTTGCGGGAAGTAAAACAGTAAGCAGCAATCGATAAAAAGTAAACAATAAACGGGGTAATGAATCGGTATTCTGAATATTGCTACGCATTAGCCATCCCTTGAGGGATTATAGTGTTACTTTAAATTGATAAGCAGTGAACTATAAATAATGAATTGAACAAAAATCGTTTACCGGCTTACCAACCACTGATTACCATACCCCCTCACCGATACCCGATCACCTTGCCCACCACACTCCTGTAAGTCTGGCCAATGGGCACTTCATGTCTGCCTATTTTGATCCTGTTACCTTCTATAGTCTGTATCTTGTCCAGTGCTACAATGAATGATTTGTGTACACGGAGAAACCTGCCTTCGGGTAGCAGGGACTCAAAGTGCGAGATATTTTCATGGTTGATGATCATACTTTCAGTCAGGTGAAGCTTAGTATAGTTGCCATAAGCTTCAATGTATAGCAGGTCATCAGTGAAAACCTGATGGTATTTTTTATCTCCTTTCACAAAAAAGCTGGATGGGGAAGCGGCGGCCTCTTTGCTTTTGGTAGGAGCGGGGGCGGGCGGTACAGTACCTACGGCCTTATTTACGGCCTGCACCAGCCTTTCAAAGCTAAACGGCTTTAACAGGTAATCCACTACATTAAGCTCATAACCTTCCAGGGCAAACTCCTTATAGGCAGTAGTTACTATTACCTTTGGAGGGTTGGGCAATGTTCTCAGGAAATCAAACCCCTTTAGCTTCGGCATATTGAGGTCAAGAAACATCAGGTCAGCAGAGGCGCTGTTTAGGTACTGCATAGCTTCCATGGCATTGTAGCAGTGCTTTTTCAGCTCCAGGTGTGGGAGCATGCTGCAAAACTCTTCTATTAGCTCATGAGCCAGAGGTTCGTCATCAACGATGATGTATGAGATCATGGGGTGCCTATGCTTAGTTCTACTTTAAAGATGTTTTCCTGCCGGGTTATGTCAAGGTTATGGTTGTCAGGATAGATCAAGTCCAATCTACGTTTTAAATTTTCCAAACCAATGCCCGGCACATCACTTTTATGAGCAGGGTCAAAATTGTTTTCAATAATGAAGTGTAAAGCCCCGTCTTCGCTGGTCAGGCGCATATTGATGTAAGCCCCGTCGGCCAGCGACTCCACACCATGTTTGAAGGCGTTTTCAAGCAGGATAATAAAAAGGAGCGGGGCAACCGTTTCACCTTCACCTGTTTGATGATGGAAGCTGATGTCGACGGTTTTATAGTACCTGATCTTATGCAATTCGATATAATTATTCAGGTATTCTATCTCTTCGCTTACTGGTACAAAGCTTTTTTTGCCCTCATAGATGGTGTATCTCATCATATCAGAAAGTTTCAGGATCACTTTTGGTGCCTCATCGGAGTGCCTTACAGTCAGGGAATAAAGGTTGTTTAAGGTATTAAAAAAGAAGTGAGGATTTACCTGCGACTTGAGTAAAGCCAGCTCAGCCGCTGTTTTATCTGCCTGTAGCGATTTCAGCCATTTCCATTGCTCATACACCCAGAGTGCCAGAAAAAACGGGATTGGGACTACCAGCAATGTCAGCGCAAACCCTTTTTCAAATTTCTCATAGTGCTCAAAGCTGTCAGAAAACAACCTTACATACGTCCAGTAACTAAAGAGCAGAATATAGAGGGTAAGAATATATACCTTGTATTTGAGAAAAAAAGAAGGGCTGAGCAAATATAGCAGGCCCATCCAGAAAGTGATAATTAAAAATATAGAGACCGGATTGTCAGGAATATTTAAATAACTGTCGAGCCACAGGGTAAGGATCAGAATAGAGACGAGCCCGACAAAACCCAGAACGGTCTTCTTTTTCTTCTTTAAATATCCGGAAAAGTGGAAAGGTAATGAGATGATAAGCCACCAGAAAGTGAATAGTATCAGGTTTTCGGCTACTTCACTTTGGTCAATCCTGATAAAATCAATGGCAGCCAGCATCGCAATCAGTATGCAGGTAACTACCAGGCCTATGATAAAGCCTCTATACTTATTTAGCCATCTAACCATATCCCAAAATTAGAAGGTATATGCCAACAACCTAATAAGGATGACAAACCGGGGCATTTTTAATATGAACCATATCGTTTTCAGGCTGAATGGATATTGGTGCCAATAATAAATATGTATGTGTCAGGAAACTATGTGATGATCATTCTTTTTAGCAAGGGTCAATCCTGAGGGATACATTCGGTGAAAATTCATTGATCATCAAATGTATACCCATGAATATTCTCAAAATTGAAAACCTCACAAAAATATACCCCAACGGCGTTAAAGCGCTTGACGGCGTTACGCTGACTATCACTAATGGCATGTTCGGCTTATTGGGTGCCAACGGGGCAGGCAAATCCTCGCTGATGCGCACGATAGCTACTTTACAGCAGCAGGATGGAGGCTCTGTTACCTTCAACGGGCACGACATCCTTCTAAAACCCATGGAAATAAGGAGGTGCCTCGGCTACCTGCCACAGGAGTTTGGTGTGTACCCCAAAGTATCGGCAGAAAAGCTGCTGGACCACATAGCCGTACTGAAAGGAATAACAAACAAAGTGGATCGGAAACAGCAAATAGAAAGCCTTTTGCAACAAACCAACCTGTATGCACACCGTAAAAAATCCGTGCACACTTTCTCAGGAGGTATGCGCCAGCGGTTCGGTATAGCCCAAGCCCTGTTAGGTGCGCCAAAGATCATCATTGTAGACGAACCCACCGCCGGCCTTGACCCAGAAGAGCGCAACCGCTTTCTCAATTTACTCAGCGAGATAGGAGAGCAGGTAATTGTAATACTCTCCACCCACATAGTGGAAGACGTACATGGCCTATGCTCCAAAATGGCCATTATGGATCAGGGGCGTATCATCAAAACGGGTGAGCCCGCTGCTCTGGTCGCAGAGTTACAGGGGCAGGTATGGACCCGGGGTATGGACAGGGAACAGTTGCCTGAAATCAAAGAACGACTTCATGTAATATCAACGAGATTGGTATCTGGGAAAACCCAGGTAAGGGTAAAGTCTGCAGACATGCCCGATACCGGCTTTGAGCTTGCTCAGGCAGGACTCGAAGATGTCTATTTCACTTCAACCATCGAGAATAAATCATTTGTAAATCAATAAGATATGATAATTGATCTTCTGAAATTTGAAAACCTGTACCAGCGTAAACAGCGCTCACTTTTTCTGTTGTCACTGGTGTTTCTTGCCTATGGTTTACTGATCGGCAGCATGAACCATGCACCGGCCAACGTTAATTTTAACTCCGGTTATCAGCTTCACTTTTATACCGGCCTTATGACCTTGGGTGGAGTGTTCATCGCTATGTTTTTCGCCATAAGCGGAGTAATTAGGGACAGAAAATATGGTATGGAGCGGATTTTATACAGCACCCCTGTTACTAAATGGCAGTACTTTTTAAGCAGGCTGGCCGGAGTATACATTTTTAGTTTAGTAACCTTTACTACATTCTTTGTTGGCCACGTTGCGGGCACCTTTTCTCCCGCACTCGACCCTTCGCGGGTAATGCCGTTTAACTTTTTCAACTACCTGCAGACGTGGTCAGTATTTGTGGTGCCCAATATTTTTATCTGTGTTGCCCTGGTGTACGCCGTGGCGCTGCTCACCAAAAACAATGTGGCAACGTACGCCAGCGGTATTTTTATTTACATGCTCTATATCATCTGCTCCATAGTGCTCAATTCGCCCCTTATGGCCTCATCCGTGCCTGCCACCCCCGAAGGGCTGATGATGGCCTCACTGGCAGACCCTTTCGGCCTGGCAGCCTTTTTTGAGCAGACGCAGTTTTGGACAGCTTACCAAAAAAATACTGAGATGCTTTCTTTCAGTGGATTTCTGCTTTGGAACAGACTTTTATGGGTAGGTGTAGCCACCTTATGCCTGGCCATCACATATCGCGCTTTTTCATTCCGCAAACCGGCCGGCAGGACAGAGAAAAAGAGACCCGTGCAGTCCGGGCCGGTTACTACCCAACCATACAGGCCGGTCCTGGTTAATTTCAGCGCCTCTTTCTCCTCGAAATCCTTTTGGCATTTAACGCTCAGCAATTTGAAAGGAGTATTCAAGAGCCTGCCCTTCATAGGTGTTATGCTGGTATGGGCGGTAGTGGCATTTTCTGAGATCTACTTCAGAATTGTAGAAGGAGGCGACTACCACGACAGCCTGTACGCTACCACCGGTCAGTTGACCCAACTGCTGTCCAAGCCATTGGGCATGCTGGCTCTGATACTTATTGTTTTCTATAGCGGGGAGATCGTGTGGCGAAACAGGGATTACAAATTCGAAGGTGTTATTGATGCTACACCTGTACCCAACACAGTTTTTTTCCTGTCTAACCTCGTATCTCTGGTAGCTTTACCTTGCATTTTAATAGTTTCAGGCATATTGATAGCTGTATTGTTTCAGGGCTACACCGGTTATTATCATTTCGAGTGGCGTTTATACCTGTCCATGTTTTACTACCAGGGTACCGGCTTGTTGTTTTACAGCCTGTTTGCATTATTCATTCAAAGTATAATACCCAATAAGTACCTGGGCATGGGGCTTTCCGGCGTTTTGATCCTCATGTTGGGTACCTTTTCAAATTATATAGGCATCGAACACCCCATGCTCAGGCTAGGGATAATGCCTGTGCCGGGCTATACAGAAATGTTCGGATTTTCAGTAGTGGCTACAGCATTTCATCACTACAGTATTTACTGGCTGTCACTGGGAGCCATATTGGCCCTGTTGGCATTCAGGCTTATGCAGCGCGGTGCTATATCTGGTATAAAACCTAAGCCTGTCCACTTATTTCGAGGCTGGACAAATAAACAGCATTTAGCGCTCCCCTTACTTCTAACCGCCTTCATCACTTCGGGATCAGTGATCTACTATAATACCAACATCAAAGGCGAATATATCAGCTCTATTGAAAATATGAACAGAATGGCGCGGTATGAAAAACAGTACAAGGTTTATGACAGTCTGGACAGGTTAACACTTGCCCACTTCTACACCGAAGTTGACCTGTACCCCGAAGAGAACAGGTACACCATTCATGGACGGCATGTGCTTAAAAACAGCAATGAAAAGCCCGTAAGGCAGGTTTTTATCAATGAAAGGATCCCGCTATCTTCCCTGACTGTCGGTAATGGCCGGTTGAAAGTCCATGATACTACATATGGGGCATATCTGTTTGAATTTGATCCAGCTATTCAGCCTGGAGAAGAAGTGGCCATGACTTTTGATCTGGAAAGAGGGTCAACAGCCTATGAACCGGATCATGCTATAGCTGGCAACGGTACCTACATCAGCTTCCGGGATTATGAGCCTATACTGGGCTACAGGGCCGGCATGGAGATAGCCGATGCCTTTGAAAGGAGAAAGCGTGGACTCCCAGAAAAAACGCCTGAGCATGATGGGGAAAGCCATTTGCTGCAAAATGATGTTAAAGTTGGCAAGTCCTCATTTGAAACTATTGTCTCCACCACCAGTGGTCAAACAGCCATCTCCATTGGTGACCTTATCCGGCAATGGGCAGAAGGGGATAGAACCTACTATCATTACAAAACGTCCTTTAATATCCTGCCCTATGTGGCCTATTTCTCGGCAGACTATGAGACGCGACAAACACGCTATAAAGACATTGCCATAGAGCAGTATTACCACCATGGCCATGAATATAATCTCGATAAAGTGGACGAAAGTGCAATTGAAACGCTGAAGTATTGCGAAAAACATTTTGGAGATTATCCGTTTGACCACGTTCGCATAGCCGAGGTCCCCGGGCTTCGCTCGTTTGCCGGAATGGCCCAGCCAGGGACGATCAGCATGGTAGAAGACAGGCTCTACCTGGTGGATATACGTGATGCGGAAGGTTTTGACCTGGTAAGTAAAAGGACGATACATGAGGTGGCACATCAATGGTGGGGCATGATACTCACCCCTAAAATAGCGAAAGGAGGCTCTCTTTTTGTAGAAGGTTTTGCCAAGTACACCGAAGCCGTGGTCATGGAAAAAATGTATGGCAAAGGCGCCACGTGGCAGATAGCAGAAACGGCCAATCATACCTATTTCAGAGGGCATGCCTTTGCATCAGAGCCAGAACCTCCCATTTACATGGAAGATGGAGAGCACTACCTGGCCTATGGCAAGCACTTTACAGTAATGATGGCCATGCGTGATTTGATAGGGGAAAGGAAGGTTAACCAGGTGCTGCGTACCTTAACGGACCGCTATCGTGACAAAAACGAACTGCTCGTAACTTCTTCGGAGCTGATTGACGAGTTTTACAGGGTTACCCCAGCACAATACCACCGGCTTATCGACGACTGGTTCAAACGTGTGATCACCTATAACCTGTCAGTGAAAAATACTGCGGTCACAGCCCTTAAAAATGGCAAATATAAAGTGGATATAGAGATTGCTGCCTACCGCTTCAATACATTAAAAAATGGAGAAAGCGAGCCGGTTTCTATTGATGAACCGATAATGATCGGGGCCTTTTCCAAACATCCGAAGGAAGTGGCTCAGGAGCAATCGATACTGTATCTGAAGTCGCATATAGTGCGTGATGATAACCTTCATTTCAGCATCATCGTTGATCAGGCCCCAACCCACGTAGCTATTGATCCCTACGGCACACGAAGTGATGAAAACTTATTTGATAATATAATGAAGTTGTAAAAGTGGCAAGAGGCATGAAGTGGGTTGTCCCGGCAGAAAAATTCCGGGACAGCCTTTTTTGTGGGTGTATCTTGAATATTTCCCTATCACCTGGTCGTATACTTTAGAGCGCAAGGTTAAAAATTTCAGGAAGACCATTAGAATGTTTTTAATGCATTGAATAATCAAGAAAGCCAAACAATCCCTCTCCACGTCATTCTGGAATTTTCGCAGAGTAGCGGAGAAAATATCCAGAATCCCCCCGAACAGAGGCAGAAACCAAAGATTACTCAGTGTCCATGGCTGCCAGTAGCGCCTCTTTTCTAATTAGACCTATCTGCTAAAAAGTGCTTTCCTGCCCCGGATTGCGTAGAGTCCTCTTCGAGAGACTCTACTCGGACATACGTAACAGAGGCAGAAGCCAAAGAACAACCCTACTAGAAAATAAAAAGTGATGTATTTTAACCTAAGTTAAGCTTTAAAACTTACAACAACTCACTCAATACCCATATCTCATAACTAAAGACTAACCGTGGATGTCTCTCGAATAGGATTCCGCGGCATTGGACATTACGCTAATACAACTCCTTTGAATCCGGCGAGTCCTCCAGCTCACGGGTCATGGATTACCTTGTCCATTTCCTGTGATTTTTCATGCAGTTTGTTGATCTCATCTTCCAGGCCATGAACATTTCTGTTGGTGAGAAACAGCCGGGTAATCCCTAAAATACTGGCCAGCGGCCCCCTGATCTCATGCGATGTCATAAAGCCCAGGTTAATGATGCGATCATAAGTCTCAGACAGCTTCTGAGTGCGTTCCCTCACACGCTTTTCCAGTTCCTTGTTTTTATTGGATAGTTCTTCTTCATAGCGGGTCATAATATTGATGAATATATTGATCATCAATGTCACCAGAAAGAGCCCGGCAATGATGGGGCCTTTATAGAAATAGTAATTTTCAACAATAAAATCAATTTGTGGCTTGGGATCGGAGAGTGCATAGATGATCTTATCTATAAAGCATATCCACAGGAAATAGTAGACCAGTGTGATGTAATAAGCCCTGCGATCCGATTTACCACTAAATAAAAAGGTAGTAACAACCACCAGTATTATCGTTACCGTCATGTAACTGAGATACTGTCCCGGCGGTGTATATCCGTTAACTACGAGGTGAATGAAAGGGTTAAATGTAATCAGGTAAGCCATTATAAGCTTTGAAATAAAGTAGTAGCGGCGGGCATTCCAGTACAACGTAGAAAAATAGATAAAGGCGAACACCAGGAGAATACCTGCATTAAGCGCCTCACCAATAATGAAATTGACCACACTCAAAACCATAAGTATGGGTGCTATGATCAGAGAAATGGCATTAATCACCTGAATTATTCTTTTCTCCCTGAAATTCTGGCCCCTGCGAACCCCGATACCAAGCATTTTGTGGATCAAAATGTAATGGCTCTTTACAACTCCAGAAATTAGTGCTTTTGTATTTAACTTCAAAGTTTAATTATTCCAGATCAGGCCTGTGCTCACTTGTTAAACATTTGTTAATGATCAAAAGACAATAGCCCTTTTCATTCTGGAAGGATATATTAAGGGCATAAACCTCCGAAATAATGAATAAATACATCCTTACGGCCTTTTTGATCATAAGCCTTGTTGTCAAAGCCCGATCCCAAAATTCACTTACCGCAGGAGAGCAATACACCTTAAACTCAGAGATACTCAATACTGAGAGGAACTTGTTTGTATATCTGCCTCCTGATTATGGCACTAATGAGAACAAACACTATCCGACACTTTATATTATGGATGGGCATTGGTATTTTTTTGCGGGTGTTGCCATTCAGAAAACCTTGAGAGGAGAGGAGCTGCTTCCCGAGATGATCATTGTAGGTGTAGATATGCCAAGACCTGAAAGGGATAGCATTTTTTCAAATCAATGGGATGACTTTCAGCAATTCATCAAACAGGAAGTAGTACCGTTTGTAGATAGTAACTTTCGCACTCAGGACGAACGGCTGCTCTTCGGATGGGAAAGTTGCGGAGCCCTGGTCTGCCAGCTTCTATTAGACCGTGATCAAATGTTTGATGCCGCCATTGCCTCCAATGGAGCTCATATTTCACAGGAAATGATGGATGAATTTGCCAAACAAAACAACTCAGCTACTGAAAAATACCTTTTCATAGCAAATTCAGTCAAGGACATCTATAATATTGACAGTTCTGAGGATGCTGCTGCAAAGCTGAAGAAGGGTAATTTACCCAATTTGGTTTGGGAATATCGATTATTTAATGACGAAATACACGAATCAATGCCATATACCTCTATGTATCAGGGACTTAAATACTACTATCATAACTATGGCTCGCTGATATTCAGTAGCGTGAAAGCTTTTCATGAATACGGAGGTGTTCCGGCTGTAAAGGGTTACTTTAAACAGAGAGGAGAGAGGTTTGGTGTGCCGGAATCTATAGATGATAATACCAAAAACAGCCTAATCTGGCTGGCCTGGTATCGTGACGACTTTGAGACATTTCAATTGCTCATGAGTGAGTTTTCTGATGTGCTGTCTACCAGAAGGTATGCTTCTGCTTACTGGCAAAACCGCTTTGGGCAGTACTATCTTAAACATAAAGACTTCGAAAATGCTATCCGGTATTTTAATGAAGGCATCACGAGATATCCTGATGATAATTTTATGGCTCAGATGTATAGCGGTCTGGGCACTGCTTACCTAAGCAAGGGCAACAGGAGGCTGGCCAGGAGCAACTATGAGAAGGCTGTAGCTGCGGCAGAAATAACCGCGGATCCTAAAATAGAACTTTACCGGTCCCAATGGGCTCAATTGAAGTGATCGCGAAAGCTGAGATCAACCTCTGCTTTGTACATCTTTCTGATCTGAATTTATGAATTACCATATATGCGATTCTAATGATCATTCCTTTCTCTAAAGGGTTGGCATAGGACAACCTAAAGTAATGTTTGATAAAGATTTTTTATCTTAACACTTCATTTTTCTGGCAGTAAGTTAATATGGCACTAACATTGGGTCGGGCAAGAAACATTTACACACTAAGAAAATCGTATCGCTTTGTAAAACCATGGAAAACCAAGCTATGGATCAGCCTTCTGGTTTTTATGGGTATATCATTTGTGCTGTTGTTCCTTGAACCATTTAAGACCGGCGAAAGCCCCAAAATGCTGATATTAGGCTACAGCCTTTGTGTTTTGCTCGCGTACTCAATAGTGTTAGTTTCAGAGGCACTTATATTTCACTTCCTGAAGCACTGGACGCTGCGTGACGAATCCCTGATGTACATTTTATTTTTTCTATTGTCAGCCCTTGGGGTCTACTGGTACGACCTGGTGGTGATTAAGGGGCAAACCTACTATTGGAGCAGCTTGCTCTCTTTTACAGGCAGGGTAACATTGCCGTTTGCTATTCTGTTTTTGCCCGTTATAGGCTGGCTGAGACATTACTACGGCAGCCTTTACGAACTCCCCGAACAATATCAGGTGGTGATTAAAGGAAATGTAAAGTCTGATGTGTTGGAAATGGACTGGCGTAAAATCCTGTATGCAAGATCATCGGATAACTATGTGATCATAAAATATATTGCAGCAAGTGAAGTTCTCAAGGAAACTTTACTCAGAAGTACCCTTTCGCAGGTAGAAGAGCAGCTCCCGGACTTGCTCAAGTGTCACAGGAGTTATCTCATCAATCCGTTATACCTGGTGGCAGTGGAGGGCAATCAAAAGAAAGCATTTCTCAAACTGGATAAGTTGGATGAAGAAATTCCCCTGTCCAAAACCTACTATACCGGTATCAAAGCCCTGCTGACTTAGGGGAAATTCACCACAAAACAGGTTTAATTCACCACAAAGGCTATTTTGAGATTGACTATACCGTAGCCGGAGTTATAAATTTAACAGAAAACCAAATCGCTGTTATTTTATGAATGTTTATGCTTTTATCACCCCCATTGTGGTGATACTCCTTGTTGCTGAGATCATCTATTGTGCCCGGGTAAAGAATGGTAAATACCCCTTTCAGGATACCGTCACCAACCTCGGCACGGGCATCGGAAATCAATGTGTAAACCTGGCGGTAGCCTTTTTTGTATACAAATTCTATGGCTGGCTTTATGAGCTGACACCCCTACGAATACCTGCCACCTGGTATACGCTCATATTGCTGCTTTTACTTCAGGACTTCGTTTTTTACTGGTTTCACCGCTTAGGGCATACCATGAATGTTTTCTGGGCTGCTCACATGCCTCATCATTCTTCAGAAGAGATGAACCTGTCGGTAGGCATTAGGGCAAGCTTTACACAGCGCTTGTTCCAGTTCCTTTTCTTTGACTGGATATTGGTTGTAATAGGCTTTAGCCCGGAGGCTGTATATTCCATGGCAGCGGTACACTTGCTACTGGCATACTGGCACCACACGGCTGTTATCAATAAAATGGGCTGGTGGGAGAAGTATTTTGTCACGCCGTCACACCATCGGGTTCATCATGGTGTCAATCCCCAGTATATTGATAAAAACTTCTCTGAGTTTCTGATCATCTGGGACAAAATATTCGGATCATACGAAGAAGAAGTAGAAGAAGTCTGCTATGGTGTAACCCACCCGCCCAGGACCTGGGACCCTATACATATTAATTTCCAGTTTTGGAGCCAGCTCTGGAGAGATGCCAAAGCCACCAAATATTTCTGGGACAAGATCAGGATCTGGTTCATGCCTATTGGCTGGCGACCGAGAGATCTTGAACCTTACTTTAAAGGAGGCCGCATTGGCTACAGCCGGTCTGAGCAGGTTAAATATGTCAGTACCCCAATGCAGAAGTCTAAAGAGTACCTCATTGCCCAGATAGGGCTTGGGCTGGTAGTGCTATACCTTACCATTAACCTACAGTTGCCATTCGAATACTGGCATCGCGTAATTCTCTCGGCAAGTATTTTTATGATGATCGTCAGTTGGGGAGCTATCCTCGAATCAAAAACATGGGCCAAACCACTGGAAGTCATTCGCATACTGGCTACCGCCATCAGCCTGATCTATGTCTTGCACGATTCCGGTGTCTCCAATTATCAAAACTGGACGACTATTGCTGTTCTTTTACTTTCAGGAGTAAGCATCCTGTATTTTTCCGTAGCGGTAGCCAGGGAGGGGGCAGTGGTTGTGAGGGAGTAGGCTTTGGTGTTCAGTAATCGGTAGCTGAGTAAACAAGCAGTATCTTGCGAACTTAAGTTTGAAGTCGGAAAGACCGGAGACCGGAGTTTCTTACAATACTGGGTTAAGTTATCCGGTAAACGGTGAATTGAGCGAGGGGAGCTTATATGGATAAATCGCAGCTTTACTAAACTTTCAAAGTTTGGTAAAGCTTTACAGTTTTGTAGCACAGGCTGTGGTAATAGCCCGCCTTTAAGCATTCTGTGTCCGGCAAAAGTCTATAGTCTGGCATTGGCCTAAATCCCCTCTGCATATCGGTCCATGTCGGAAGAGGGAAGTTTTGAGCTTAAAAGCCTGTTTATATGAAATATTAGTTTGGAGTGACGCTCTTCTTTTAAATTTTAACGTGAAAGACTAGAAACTCTGAGTAAACTCCGTAACCCTGGCTAAATATCCCTGACCGAAATCCTGTGGCTCCCATGCTTGAAAGCCTCTTAAATGTCCCCCTTCATAGGTAATCACCTCCATATTTTTCATTTCCTCACTTAAAGCAATGGCATCTTGAGTAGTTGTAAGAGTATCTTCTGTACCTGCAAATACAATAACAGGGATGTCAATGGTCCTAAGGCGTTGCGGGTATGACTGGAAATCCGTAGGAAGGTTAATCTCAACATCTTTCGCCTGTTTTAGCCTTGAGGCATGAACTTTTATATCCGTAACAAGTCCTTCGAGGATCATAAAGTCTACATGGTCTTTTGTCTGCTCATATGCCTGAACTGCAACAACCGCTCCCATGGAAAGTCCCCAAATGCCTATTCTATCGGTTTTATAAGTTTGTGAGACTTTGTCAACCACAGAAGTTAAGTCTTCGATAAATTCGTCATGGTATAAATTCATGCGCTCTACTTCAAAATCTGAACTTTCTCCAAAACCACGATAGTCAAAAGTTACCACCCGGTAACCGTGGGAAGCAAATATAGATGCATGGTAAGTGAAGTATGACATATTCCCTGCGTCTGGATATGCCAATATTATTGTCGTGTTTTTTTGTGTATCGGTCTTGGGATCAATAATCCAGGCTTTAAGTGTTGCGTTTCCGGCATTGATAATCATTTCCTTATAATCCAGTCCGATAGCATCAGGCTTTAATATGTACTCCCTGTCAGGATTAATTCCCAGACAGATAAACGGCAAAATAAAAATGATAAGGAATAATATAAAAGTTCTTTTCATAGCGTATTTAATTATTGTAACTAAACTCAAAGTTTTACTTGCGTTATTTCTCCAAGGAGACTTTTACAAACGGGTTATGTGCTATTTTATTATATGTTTTAGCGGAAAAATCAAAATAGAAACTAAATTAATTTGGAAATTCTTATAAAGCAATACTTTGTGAATGAGCATTGATACATCTTTTTGATCTGGAGCTTAGGTTTGGATATTTGGTTTCACATAGTCCATGTTCATTCTTCCCCCACTATTCCCGGATAAATTTTATTTGGTTAAGTGAGGTTCTTTTTCATAAATGTCTATTGAACCTATCCTAGCACCATCTCCCACATTTAAATATTAGCTCATAGGAAGTGCTTCTATTTTTTTCTATTTTAGAAGCTTGCATGTATCACTTGTTCTATAAAACCTGTATGCTTAGAAATCTTTTATTTTTTTGCCTGTTGACCCCATTATTTTTGTGTGCTAACCTACTTGTCGCCCAGACAAACCAGGAGGTGGAAACTGCTTTGAAGAATAAAGATTATGCCCTGGCAGTTGACCTATATTTTAAAATGGGTTCTGATGCGTGGAGCAGTGGCAATACACAAAAGTCAATGGATCTGTTCGCTAAAGGTATAGACCTGTCGGAAGATCATAAACTAAAAGACCGAGCCCGACATGGCTGGTATAGCCTTGGATTGGTACAGTTTAATTCAAGCGAATACAACGATGCCATAAAAAGTTTTGAAAAAAGCCTCGAATATGCAAAGTCAGGTAACGATCAGGAAGCAGCGGTGCGCAGCGGGTTATACATTGGTAAAAGCTATTTCCGGAAAGGGAGAAACAAAAGGTCTGTCAATGTCCTGGAGGATGCTCTGAGCATCGCCCTTAAAATAAACCATTTGGACCTTCAAAAAGAGTGCTATGCGCTGCTCAGCAAAAATCATAAAGCCATGGGCAATGAAGCCAAGGCGGCAGAATATGAAAATAGCATAGCACTGATCAACAGGGACCTGGAGAGAAAAACAGAGCTGAATGCCATGGAAGAGCAGATCAGCACGGTGAAAGAGGAGCTACAGTATAAAGGCAAGGTACTTGAGAAAGTATCTGATTCGCTTAAGGGAGAGCTTCAAAGTAAAGGACAGGTGCTTGAAAGGGTATCAGATTCACTCAAAGAGATTGCAGAGATCAGCAGGGAGCAGCAGCTTAAAATTGACCTGCTTAATGTGGAGAAGGAACTAACAGATGTATCGTTGAAGGCAAAGGAAGCGGAACTGGAAAACAATAAACTGGTACGTAATTCGCTGATTATTGGGTTGATTTTAGTGGGGCTTCTGGGTGTTGTAGTTTATAAGGGCTATAAAGACAAGATGAAGGCCAGCGAAGAGATCCATAAAAAACAACTGGATATTGAAAGCAGTATCAATTATGGCTTACGTATTCAGCAGGCGATGTTGCCCAGCAAAGAAAAGTTTGAAGAGCTTCTGCCACAGTCTTTTGTGCTTTTTAAACCCAGAAACGTAGTGAGTGGTGATTTTTACTGGATCAATGAGCTTTACAATGAGAAAATAGCCGTAGCCGCAGTAGACTGTACAGGCCATGGTGTACCGGGTGCTTTTATGTCGATGATTGGCTCAAATGCCCTCGACAGCATTGTAAATACATATGTAGATGAACCCGATAAAATCCTTCACGAATTGCACCGTAAGGTATTTACGGCACTGAAACAGGAAGAAACCGGCAATAAAGACGGTATGGATATGGCTTTGTGCGTTATCGATCCCGACCGTGACCAGCTTCACTTTTCCGGGGCAAAAAACCACCTGATCTATATTAAAGAAGGAGAAGTTTTCCAGATCAGGGGTGATAAACACCCGATCGGAGGTATCAGAAAAGTGCCTGCAAGTTTTACCCAGCATACCATAGACCTGGAAGGGGATATGTACTTCTATCTGTATTCCGATGGCTTTGTGGATCAGTTTGGTGGCCCCGACAATATGAAGTTTATGAGCAAACGGTTTAAAACATTAATCGAAGAGATATACCAATTACCGATGGATGAGCAGAAGCAGAAACTGGAAGAGGCATTTGCTGCCTGGAAAGGTGATCATAAGCAAACTGATGACGTACTGGTGATCGGGTTTAAACTGACCGTGTAGAACCTGCAGGGGGACTCTTGTAGCTATTTATTTTACCGAAACCATTTCCTTTCTGATCAGTTTTATGCCTTTTTCATACGCAGTGGTCAGTGCAGTCATTTGATCAGTTAAGTTGACTCTTGACTCACCTCCACCATCATCATGTATGTGTAGGGGGTTAATAGTTGTCTTAACAGCAAATCGTGAATCTACCGAACCTGATTGTGCGTCATAAATAGAGAACAGCAGACTCGCGCTATTCGATTCGTTATCCATATTATACGTGCTGTTGTAAGGGTCAAGCTCAGCCTCCGAATAAACCCCATAAGAGCCGCCGCCCCTTAGACTGCTAATTTCAGTGCCTATAATATATCTTATCTGTAACTTTTTACATATCAGGGCCAACCTGCCTGTGTCCAGCATAGTAGCCTTTGTTATTTCTTCCTTACCCATGCCTGCCCTGGTCAGGTTGTATTCTTCTTCAGGAAGGTAAAGTACCTGACTATTGTCTTTTAATAACCTCCTGGCTATTCCGCAAAGATCTTGTGATTTATAATCGGATATACCGTGCGTTGGCAAAAACAGGATCGTAGAGTTTGCCAGCAGCCTTGGCGTACCTGTGTATTCTGTGACTTTTGTACCTGCGCATCCGGCTAAGACTGCCAGTACAATAATGAATAGATATCTTTTCACAACTGAATGTTTAAGTTAATGACAAGTGTTAACCTTTACCTGCAAATGAACCATGAGTCGTAATTCATGGTAAAATAAATATTTATCTGGAATAATTCATGTTAAAATCGATTTATGTGCTTTAATGGATCTAAGGAAGCATATTGGTAATTAAGTCACAGACCTGGCGCTGGCGCTCGGCGTAACTTCCATTGATATCGATATAGTCAATACCAAATTCATCTAAAGTAAGGCGGTGGGAGTGATCTAAGGCATCCCTTTCATGCTTGGCCAGGCGCGTACCGTCCTGCAAGTAGGGAGTGTCGGCGCCCAGGTATAAGTACAGATCAGCTTTGTTTGTGGCATAGATGTCATCACTTATAGCCAGGAATTCACCGAATTTGAATTTTGCGTAGGACTGGGTAATGTGAATGTCTGTATCAAGTACAGTGAGTGGTTTCAATAGTTTGGTGGCTTCCGTGGCTAATCGGGCATGCGTGCCGGCAATAAGCCTTAGCTGGTCTAAAGTGAAGTCATTGGAATCAGGTATGATATCCCTGCCTGCTTCGCTTACCAGGGTTGCATTGAAGGCTTCGCAGATGTATTTGGCCATTGTACTCTTTCCTGTAGATTCAGTGCCTAGCAGTACCACTTTTCTTTGATAATAAGGCTTTACGGCATCCGGAAGAAAATGCCAGTTTTCATATACAGCCTCCCGGATCATGGAAGCAGAAACAGGCCATTGTTTCCTTGCCTTATCGAATATTATTGACCGAATACCCATAAATGCCGATACAAAATCTCCGTAGGGCTCAGATGTAAATAGTATGTCTACTTTGGGTAGTAATTCCTCAAATTTCCTGGCCCATAGTGCAGATACGTCTTCGGATGAAACCGAGGTGTTGGGGAGAACGGATTCTTCGTAACTGAAATCAATCACCTGAATTCGCGGATTGTCCTTATAGGTTTGGGAAATCCAGCCAGACCTTACCTCTACGGGAATGGATTCGGCGCTGCTGGCACAGACCAGTACAATGAGTTCGTCGCAGTGATCGAGGGCAAAGTTGATCAGGGCCTCATGCCCGGTATGGAAGGGCAGGTATTTGCCAAATGTAAAGCCACGTTTCATAATTTCGACCTCCAGTTAAAATAGCCGATCATACAAATGATCAGAAAGACAACATATTCGATAGCTACCAGGTGAATACCTTTTAAAATGTAAAGCGTAACAGAAACCATGTCCACCAATATCCACAAAACCCAGGTCTCGATGCGTTTTCTGGAAAGAAGTATGGTGGCAAGTATGCTTGCCGTAGTGGTAAATGCATCAGCAAAAGGGTAGGAGGCAGGCTTAGAGAAAACCAGCGGAAACAGCAGGTGTATCTGTGTCATAAGCAGCCCGCTTAGGACAGTTCCTGCCATAAGCACTGTTAGATATATCAATCGCCATCTGTTCGTTAATTTTTTTACACTAGCCTCGTTGTCCTGTTTCCTCCAATAGTACCAGCCATATACCGTAACCCCAAAGAAGAAAACCTGGAGGTACATATCAGAATACAACTGTACCTGGTAGAAAAGAATGAAAAATGCAGCTTCATTCACTATACCGGTAGGCCAGGTCAAAACACTCGGTTTGGCCGCCAGCACTACAGAGATAAAGCCGAATAGCGTGCCTGCAAGTTCGATATAGCTCAAAGGATAGCCCAGAACCTCAAAGGCGATGTTGTTGATATCAAAAAAATCCATCAAAACGAATAAGTGATCATACCGTAATAATTACGCGGTGCCTGTACAAAATATTTATTGGTGCCATCAAAATCAACATATCCGTTATTGTAGTAAATAATATCAGTCACGTTATTGATAAACGCTGATAACGTTACCCTTTTGAATTTATAAGATGCCCGCCAGTTGACCAGCAGGTAGTCGTCAATCTCATTTTCATTAGCAAAATCGATGTATGAGCTGCTTTGGTATCTCAGCCCAATTCCCGTTTCAAAATGTTTCCTGGTATAAGATACATCCTGATTAATGATTACCGCGGGAGTAAGAATAGGATCAAAATTCTCTGATTGCTGCTCAATCTCACTTCTGTTCAGTGAAAGATTGGTTTCAAAAGTCAGGGTCCTTACCGCATTACAGACAAAGTTGGCTTCTATACCCTGCCGGGTGCTTTTGTCTACATTGCTGTTCAATACCAGTCCATTGGGACCAAACTGGCCGTTGAGTACAATTTCATTATCAAAATCCATGTGGTATAGGTTGATGGCAAGAGATGCATCTTTCCTGTTTATCCTTATTCCCAGTTCATAGTCCACCACATATTCGGGATCTGAAATAGAAAGCAATGGGGCGCCGGAATCGTCAGCCTGAAGATCATCCCAGCCACCAAACAAGTCATTTCGGGTTGGCTCCCGGCCGGTTTTGCCCACGCTAAAGTAGATGTCCATATTTTCCTGAGGGCGATAGGTAACACCGCCCTTTGGGTTTACAAAACTCCAGTCCATTTTGTCGAAGGGTACACTACCTTCATAGTCAAAGCTGGTATGGCGGTATTGAATATCTGCAAACAGCGTAAGCTCATCCCACAAGGCGTATGACATTTTAGCAAAAGCACTCTGTTCCGGCTTATAGCCCGTGTTTTTGTATAACCTGCCGGCGGTATTATCACTGCCAATGTGTTCCCTGGAGTAGGTATTCAAATGAATGCCCGCCGTCCATTCAACCTTGTTGGTTTTAAAATTGACGTTCGAAAACCCACCGATGAAGTGTGACTGGAATGCATAGTTGAGCATTTCAGAAGTTGAAGGCATACCCAAATAGTTATTGAGATCAAAATCGTAATTGCCCTCCAGGTAGTTGTAGTAGATGCTGGAACTGATAGTCATCCTGTCGTTCAGCAAATATTCATGTTGTAGTTGGGTGAGTGATTGGGTAAACTCATCGTTTTCCTGGGTATTGGCATTGGCTCTCGGGTCTTCGTCAATTTTACTTTGCGATACACCCAGCCAGGCCAGCTCATTTTGCTGGTTGCCGGCAAAACCTATAAGCTTAAACTTGTTCTTTTTATTGTAAATGCCTGCTCCATAAAATACTGACTTTGAAGAGTTTGCAGACCTGTGCTTATACCCATCCGAATTGAGCCACGAACCTCTCAGATAAAGAGACTTATTGCGCTTTCGGCTTTTATGCTCTGCGTAAGCCCGATAAGATTGAAAAGAACCATAGCCAAGCCCGAACGACGTACTCGAAGAATCATCAAACAAACGTGGAGAATTAAACTGCAGGCTACCTGCAAAGCTGGCAATACCGTTTTTAGTGGTGCCAACACCCCTTTGGATTTGAACCTTGCTCACTGAATTAAGAAAATCAGGATAGTTTGAAAAATATACCCCCTGATCCTCAGGTTCATTTAAAGGCACTCCATCCAGTGTCATATTGATACGCGTCTGGTCTATGCCCCTTAACCGGATGTACGAATAGCCCTGGTAACTCCCAGCATCGGAATAAACCGTCATGGAAGGAGTTTCACTAAGCAAAAAGGATGGTTCCTGACCGGTATTTCTTACCTCCAGAGCATTCATGTTTAAATTTTGGTATGGAATGGGAGCAGAATCATCAGCCATGTATGCCTCTGAAACAGTAATGGGTTTCAACTCATAAATTACGGAATCTTCATTTTCCTGTGCTTTAGCGCTTAAGATCACAAGCAGCAGGATCGATATTG
>NZ_SMLW01000201.1 GCF_009711405.1 Fulvivirga kasyanovii
AAATGGGGATGGCATTAATGAAACATTTGAAATATGGGGGACCTCAGATATTGGCAGGTTTAATCTTAGGATTTTTAATAGAGCTGGAGTAAAAATTTACCAAACAAATAGTATCAACGATTATTGGAAGGGAAGTTTACATGGAAAAGAATTTCCATCCGGGGTATATTATTGGGTAATTGATATTCAGTGCGTTAAAGGGAATTCAATTTTTGACAACTCTTATAAGGGATGGGTTACTCTTTCAAGATAATATATATGCTGAACTTAATATGTGAGGCCTTTTATTTTAATAGGTCAGAGCGTTAATTCATAAATTAATAGCATACGGAGTTAGATATTTGGTAACCTGGTACATACATATTTAGCGATTAACTGCACTACGAATAGCTTTACTTACCAAAAGTGCCATAGGGACACCAATAACAAAAATATGAACCAACAAGCCGGTAACTATTTGATAAAGATTGCTCGGGTATGTGCCTATCAGTGATAGAGGGATTACTACATAGTTCATGAAAATCCAGATCCAGATGCCGTAGATACCACCAAATAATGCTATTGGCCGCAAAGCCTGACCATATCGTTTATAAAACTGGTAGAAGATATAAGTGGCAGTAACTGCAATGAGGAAATGAACAACAATACCAAGAATAATGGGGAAGACGCCCGCTTCAAATGCTGCTTTGCCCAAAAGTCCGCTGGCTATATATTTAAATACACCTTGTGGCAATACGCCTAAACTAGCATAAGCGTTGATGCATGCCGCGGCGCCGTCCAATAACCCCACGAAGAGTCCGGCAAAAAGAATTCTCTTTGTCATAGTTATATATGGTCATATGTTATAGCTGCTAAAAACAGATCGGGTAGTTCTGACAAAGATTCTGATATCAATGACATCTGATCAATAATGAAATAAAAGATAGTAGATTTTTTCATAAGATGCACATAGTCAGGTGTTTTTCGGAGGTTTTGAAGTGCAAGCTGGTTAATTGTTCACTGTTCACTAACCCCACCGATCACCGTTTACTCCAACAACCAAGCACACCCCCTGCCCGGTGGCTCATCTCCAGACAGCCACCTTTAAGTTCGTACGACATGAGTAAGTGTTTAAATGATCTGGTGAAGAAGGGCTGCCAACAGAACTAAATAGCGGCTTTACTAAACTTCCGAAAGTTCGGTAAAGCTTAACTGTTCAGTAGTACTGACAGCAAGTAATATCGCCAAGCTGAAGAAATTTCACCCTTTCAGGGCTTGATCTTACAAGATTAATTAGCAAAAGGCTACACCTTTTGCTGATAGATAGCGCCCCTTTTCAGGGCTGGATTAGTGTTGGTACAGTATCGACTATTAAACCACTTCACTGTTCACCGTTCTCTGTTTACAATTCACTATCCCACCAATCACCGTTTACTGTTTTTCGCCATTTTACAAGTTCACAGATTACTATTTACCGATCACCTAATGCCAAATACCGACCACCGCTTACCTCTTCTGCACCCTTCCTGACAGAAAACAAATTGAAGAGCAAAGTGCCTTTCCTGCGACTACAAGCCCTCTCAATAACTATTTCTTGCTAAATAAATATATTTATGCTAACTTGATATAGTTATGCATATCCCGCAATGTCCGAAATGTGGATCACAAAAGATCATCAAGAGTGGTGTAGTCAACAATCGCCAGCGCTTTCATTGCAAAAAATGCTCCTACTACTTCACAATAAATAAATTAGGGAAGAAAATTGACGATTACTATGTCATCAAGGCATTGCAGTTGTACCTCGAAGGGGTAAGTCTCCGGGAGATAGAGAGGCTGCTTGGGGTAAGCCATGTCTCCGTGATGAACTGGGTCAGAAAGTACAACATCAAAGCTCCGGAGCGCTACGACTACAGGCCTACCTACCAGATACTCAACCATCAGGAACTCCAGGAATTTATCTCAAAACCCACCAATATGGGCGGATCAGGCATGCTGATCACTGAATTAGGAGATAAATTTATGCTGATCAAGTGGGAGCGGTTTAAAGATTAACTATAGTAGTTACCAAAACT
>NZ_SMLW01000166.1 GCF_009711405.1 Fulvivirga kasyanovii
TCTTTCGGATAATCTTTATCAGTATCATTAAACTTTTCAAGAATCTCATGCTTCTCCTGTTCAGTTATTATGGTCAATTTACTAACCTTCTCCGCTGGTTCGGCCAAAACCTGATCAATCAAATTAAACAAGTGGGACATTAACCTGTCGATGAATTCCTGGTGGTACATTGCAGTATTGACCGCCACTACAAAACGAATATTCTCCCCCGGTTCTATAGTCACCGTTAAATCATAGCTGGTTTGTTCATAAACTTCTGCCGAGGAAATCGAAAATCCCGTCTCTTCCGACTGATGGAAAACGGTATCTTCTAATTCTTGAGTCAAAGGGTAATTCTCGAATACAAGAATATGGTCTATGAGATCATTCTTCAATAAACTCTGGGATTGAATCTCATGAAGAGGAACGTGATGGTAAGGCTCTGAATCTAAAATATTGGATTGTACTCCTTGAACCAATGACTCAAAGGTTTGATCGCTAAGATTTAATCGAACAGGTATAGTATTAATAAATAACCCTAAAATGTTTTCTACCCCTGATAGTTCTGAAGGCCGGCCGGATACTACTGAACCAAAAGTAATATCCAGTTGATTGTTATACTTGGATAGTAGTATCCCCCATAATGCATGGATAACAGAGCTCAAGGTTGTTTGACAATTATTAGCTAAGGCATTTAAACCCGAGCTTTTGGCTGCATCCAACTCATACACTTTTTCAATCTGAACAAAATCATCTGTCTTTTCAGATAGCTTACCCGGTATTTCCAATTGATGATCATAGCCAGAAAGATAATCCTTCCAGTATTGTTTGCCCTTATCCCCATCCTGCTCTGACAACCATGATATGTACTTCCTGTAAGGGACAACCGAACCCAAAGATGCAGAGCGTCCATATAGGAAACTCTTGTATAGCTCCATGAAATCATGAATGATGATACTCATACACCACCCATCCATTAAAATATGATGATGACTCCATATAAACGCGTAGCTGTCATCGGTGAGTTGGAAAATATGTACCCGCATCAGCACATCACGACTTAAATCGAACGTATTAGACCGGTCCTGAAGTTTGAAAGCCTCAATGAAATCATTTTGATTTGTCTCATCTCTTTTATCCTCAAAAACCAGTTCTATAGGACGAGACTTTAGTAAGACCTGTAACGGACGGTCCAAACCTTCATGAACAAACGCAGTCCTTAGTATTTCATGCCGATCTGTAAGTTGTTCCAAACTCTTTTTAATCAATGGTATATCTAGTTTACCATCTACCTGATAGGAGATCTGTTCAAAATAAGCACTCGATTCTGAATCTAACAGAGAATTAAACAACATCCCTTCCTGCATCGGACTTAAAGTGCAAATCTCCTCGGCATCATATAATTCCTGAATCTGGTACAATTGATCGAAGGTCAATCCTTTATACATATAATCACTAGGGGTATATTCTCGGGTAGAGA
>NZ_SMLW01000518.1:0-7081 GCF_009711405.1 Fulvivirga kasyanovii
AATGAAGAATCAACTAAAGCGTGGGTTGTACACCCCCGAGCTTGAACATGACTCATGTGGAATCGGATGTATCGCAAACATCAATGGCACAAAGGACTATAAGATAGTTCAGGATGCCATTGACATGCTTGAAAACATGGAACACCGCGGTGGTACTGGTTGCGATCCTGATACCGGTGATGGTGCAGGTATTCTATTACAAATCCCACATGAATACCTTGAAGTGAAGTGTAGTGAACTTGGATTTAATATTCCGGCTGCAGGTTCATACGGAGTTGGTATGATCTTTTTCCCTTCCAGAAAAGTAGTAAGGGAAGATTGTCGTGAAGTACTGGAGCGCCATGCAGACATTCTGGGGCTGGAGGTTCTTGGATACAGGCCTGTGCCTGTAGATCGTAGCATACCGGGAGCCGGCTCTAAAAAGGTGGAGCCTGTCATTGAACAGGTCTTCATCAGGCATAGGGAAGGCTTGACCGGTGATGAACTGGAGAGAAAACTATTTGTACTTAGAAATTATACCACACATTATATAGGTCATAATGTAAAAGGTAATAATGGTGAATTTTATGTCCCCAGCCTTTCTCATAAAGTTATTGTATATAAAGGACAACTTACCACTCAGCAATTAAGACCATATTATCTGGATCTTCAGGACGTATCCGTAACATCGGCACTGGCTATAGTACACTCCAGATTTTCTACCAATACATTTCCTAACTGGAAACTGGCGCAGCCTTTCCGGTTCATTGCACACAATGGCGAGATCAACACGATCCGCGGCAATGTGACCAAAATGAAGTCTAAGGAGGCCATGATGAAGTCTAACCTGTTCACAGACCAGGAGTTAAAAATGCTCCTCCCTGTAACTGACCCGACCCATAGTGACTCTGCAAACTTTGATTCACTGGTAGAAATGCTGGTCCTTAGCGGCAGATCGCTGCCTCATGTGATGATGATGCTCGTACCCGAAGCCTGGGAAGATAATACCCTCATGGACACGGAAAGAAAAGCCTTCTACAAATACCACGCTTCGCTAATGGAGCCGTGGGATGGCCCCGCTGCACTGGTATTTACCGATGGCAATGTAATAGGAGCAACGCTGGATCGAAATGGACTTCGCCCGTCGCGCTATTATATTACCAAAGACGACCGTTTAATAGTAGCATCAGAAGCGGGCGCACTTCCTGTACCTGCAGCAGATATTGTAAGCAAAGGACGTATGCAACCGGGCAAGATGCTTATTGCTGACTTAACTAAAAAGAAAGTAGAATACGACGAGGAAGTAAAAGCCAGGGTTACCAGCCGTAAACCATATGTCGACTGGATCAAGGAGCACCGGGTAAAACTAAGACTTATCCCTACTCCAACAAACATTGTCCCTCATGATGATGAGGAAAAATTATTGTTTAAGCAGCAAGCCTTTGGATATACCTCCGAGGAGCTAAAAGTCATACTCGGCGCTATGGCTGTTTCCGGAACAGAGCCGGTTGGCTCAATGGGCGCTGATACTCCGCTGGCCGTACTTTCAGACCAAAGTCAGCATATTTCAAATTACTTCAAGCAGCTTTTTGCCCAGGTAAGTAACCCTCCTATTGACCCCATCAGGGAGAGGATGGTAATGTCTCTGTTTACAAGAGTTGGCGAAAGCCTTAACATTTTGGATGAAACGCCGGAGCACACTAAGCAAATCCACATTTCGCAACCCGTATTGCTCAACTCCGACCTTCAAAAATTCAAGAACCTTGAAAATATAGGATTCAGCTATGCGGTCATAAACTCTGTATTTATAGCCGATGGTAAGCCAGGCAGATTGGAAGAAGGCCTGGATAACATTTGCATGGCAGCGGAAAGAGCTATCGCTGACGGCAAAAAAGTAATTATTATCTCCGACAGGAATATAGACAAAAACCATGCTCCTATACCTTCATTAATGGCTATCGGGGCAATTCATCATGACCTGGTCGAGAAAAAAATAAGGACCAAGGCGGGATTAATTGTAGAAGCAGGCGACATCAGGGAAACCCATCACTTTGCCACGGCTATCGGCTACGGCGCAAGTGCCGTTAACCCATACATGGCGCTGGAGTCAATCAAGGACCTTTGCAAAAAAGGCTTGCTTGAAAAAGAAACCGATGTAGATCAGGCCCTGGCTAATTATCAAAAGGCTATTGGCTACGGTCTATTGAAAGTCCTTTCTAAAATGGGCATCAGTACCTTGCAATCTTACCAGTCTTCGCAAATTTTTGAGGCGCTAGGTATCAGCAAAAAGGTTGTTGACAGGTGTTTTAAAGGAACCATATCACGTATCGAAGGCCTCAGTTTTGATGGGTTGGCCAGAGAAGTGCTGGTAAGACACCAGGCGGCCTATGGGGATCAGGAAAAAGCCAATGCTACACTGGAAACCGGAGGTGTATACCAATGGAAAAGACGTGGCGAAAAACACTTATTCAACCCTGAGACCATCCACCTTTTACAACATTCCACCCGCACCAATAATTTTGAACTCTATAAAAAGTATGCTCAAAAGATCAATGATCAGAGCAGGCATGCCCTCACACTTCGGGGTCTGTTGGAGTTCAAGAGCACAACTCCGGTACCTATAGAAGAGGTAGAGCCGAAAGAAAATATATTCAAAAGGTTTGCCACCGGAGCCATGTCGTTCGGATCAATTTCCCATGAAGCTCACACTACCCTGGCCATTGCGATGAACCGCATAGGCGCCAAAAGTAACAGTGGTGAAGGTGGTGAAGATGAAATCCGCTTCGAAAGAAAAGAAAATGGAGACTGGGAGCGGTCTGCAATCAAGCAGGTGGCTTCCGGAAGGTTTGGCGTTACCAGTTATTACCTCACCAACGCTGATGAGTTACAGATAAAAATGGCGCAGGGTGCCAAGCCCGGCGAAGGAGGCCAGCTACCAGGGCATAAGGTCGATGAATGGATCGGAAGGGTACGTCATTCCACTCCCGGAGTGGGATTGATCTCACCTCCTCCTCACCACGACATTTATTCCATTGAGGATTTGGCTCAACTTATTTTTGACCTTAAAAATGCAAACAGAGATGCGCGTATTAATGTAAAGCTGGTATCTGAAGCTGGCGTTGGAACAGTGGCGGCAGGTGTATCCAAAGCCAATGCTGATGTAGTGCTTATATCTGGTGCTGACGGCGGAACCGGAGCGTCACCACTCAGCTCGATACGTCATGCAGGCCTCCCATGGGAGCTTGGTCTGGCCGAGGTACATCAGACACTTGTAAAAAATGACCTGCGTAGCAGAATCGTTGTACAAACAGACGGACAGATCAGAACAGGCAAAGATTTAGCCATTGCCACTTTACTAGGTGCTGAGGAATGGGGTATTTCCACTGCTGCACTTGTAGTAGAGGGCTGTATTATGATGCGTAAGTGCCACCTAAACACATGTCCAGTTGGTATTGCTACTCAAAACCCTGAGTTGAGAAAATTATTTACCGGTGACCCTGACCATGTGGTCAACTTCTTCAACTTCCTGGCTGAGGACTTGCGTCAGGTCATGGCACAGCTTGGTTTCAGGACTATCGATGAAATGGTTGGTAAAACAGAGGTACTCAGGGTAAGACCAGAGATCAACCACTGGAAATTCAAGGATCTTGATCTTAAGCCGATACTTTATAAAGAGCCTATCGGAGAACATGTAGGCACTTATAAGCAGCTCGAGCAGGATCATAACCTGAATGAAGTTCTTGACTGGAAGCTTATCAATGCTGCCGGACCTGCCATTGGCAACAGCAAAAAAGTATTCAAGAACTTTGACATCAAAAATACCAACCGCTCCGTAGGCGCTATGCTCAGCAATGAGGTAAGCAAAAAATACAAGGGTGAAGGCTTGCCGGAAGATACCATCCATTTCAACTTCAAAGGTTCTGCCGGACAAAGCTTCGGTGCATTTCTGACAGCAGGCTCTACATTTGAACTTGAAGGAGAAGCTAATGACTACTTTGGCAAAGGCATGTGTGGCGGTAAGCTGATCGTATACCCGGACAAACAATCCACATTTAAAGCAGAAGAAAACATTATTATAGGTAATGTGGCCTTCTATGGAGCCACTAAAGGTGAGGCTTACATCAGGGGTATGGCCGGTGAGCGTTTCTGCGTAAGAAATTCCGGTGTGGAAGTAGTGGTAGAAGGCGTTGGTGACCACGCCTGTGAATACATGACCGGAGGCAGGGTAGTAATCCTTGGACCGACAGGCAAAAACTTTGCGGCTGGTATGAGCGGAGGGATTGCCTATGTCTTTGATCCGTCAGCGCAATTTGAGGAGCTGTGCAACAAGGGAATGGTATCCCTGGAATCCCTCGATAACGAAGATGAAGAAAAGATAAAAAGCATGCTCAGCAAACATGAGGAGTATACCGGAAGTGATGTAGCTGATGATATTTTAAAGCAATGGCCAATAACCTCCAAGCATTTTGTGAAAGTAATCCCTAACGATTACAAAGCCATTTTAATGAAAAATAAGGACTCGATAAAAGTAGCAGTTTAATATGGGACAGAAGGACGGATTTTTACAATTTAACAGAGAATTGCCTCAATCGAGGCCTCCACAGGAGCGAATCAAGGATTTCAAGGAGATCTATGATGAATTCCCGGAAAAGAAAACCAATCAACAAGCAGCCCGATGCATGGACTGCGGGGTTCCTTTTTGTCATAATGGCTGCCCTTTAGGCAACATTATTCCTGAATTTAATGATGCTGTTTATCGTGAACAGTGGGAAGAGGCCATACAGATACTTTCTTCTACCAACAATTTCCCTGAATTCACCGGCAGGATATGCCCTGCCCCCTGTGAGGCCAGTTGTGTACTTGGTATAAACAAACCTCCGGTAGCTATTGAGCATATTGAAAAGACCATTGTCGAGAAGGCTTATGAACTAGGGTATGTCACCCCCCATCCCCCTAAGAACCGGACCGGCAAGAAAGTAGCTGTAATAGGTTCAGGCCCTGCGGGCCTGGCCACAGCTGCCCAGCTCAACAAAGCCGGGCATTGGGTTACCGTGTATGAACGCGAAAACCGTATTGGCGGACTGCTGAGATATGGAATACCCGATTTCAAACTTGAAAAGTGGGTAATAGACCGGAAGCTGGAGATCATGAAGGCCGAAGGAATTAAATTTGAAGTAAATGCCAATATTGGCGTCAATATTTCTGCTGAGGAGATCAACGAAAACCACGATGCAGTGGTGATCTGTACAGGTGCCACTCTTCCCAGAGACCTGCCCATTCCGGGGAGGGAGCTTGAAGGGGTGCACTTCGCTATGGATTTTCTCACTCAGCAAAATAAAGAAGTAGCCGGCGATAAGCTACAGGAAGAAAAAATCTCTGCCCGGGATAAGGACGTGTTGGTTATAGGCGGGGGAGATACAGGATCGGACTGCATTGGCACATCCCACAGGCAGAGCGCCCGATCCGTTACACAAATTGAACTTTTAAGTAAACCGTTTCCTAATAGAACAGAAAACGACCCCTGGCCATTATGGCCAATGACTCTGCGCACCTCTTCTTCTCACGAAGAAGGGGGCCAGAGACAGTGGGCTATCCTTACCAAAGAGTTTATCGGAAACAGCAACGGTCAACTGGAAAAAGTAAAGCTTGTGGATATCGAGTGGGGCATGGACGACAGTGGTAAGCAAGGCTTTAAAGAGGTTCCGGGATCGGAAAGGGAAATACCTTGCCAGCTTGCTTTACTGGCCATAGGTTTTCTATGCCCCGAAAACGAATTGCTTAAAGCCTTTGGTGTCAACGCTGACCTGAGAGGCAATGCGGATACAAAAAATTATCAAACCAATATAGATCATATCTTTGCTGCAGGAGATGCCAGGAGAGGCCAGTCACTGGTCGTTTGGGCTATTTCCGAGGGAAGGGAAGCAGCTATTGAGGTTGATAAGTACCTGATGGGTGAAAGCCGTTTGCCTTCCAAAGATGATTCCTTTTTAAATGTGATGTCGTATTGAAATAAATAGAGTTCACGGCAAACAATATTTTCTGGTAATTGTGTTTATTTGGTGTCTTAATTTATTGATACCAAATAAACATGAGCCCAGGTTTAAAACAACAACTTTATGACAAGTGCCGCGAACTCGTGGACCAGCGTATAAAGAACGCTAAAGATGCCATGGATTCGGCGCAGGAAGCTGCCAACGACGAGACAAAAAGTTCGGCAGGCGATAAATATGAAACGGGAAGGGAAATGATGCAGCAGGAAATGGAGAACAACGCTGTACAGTTGTCCGAGGCCAGAAAACTTAAGGAGATCATTGACAGGATCATTCCCGGTAAAAGCTATGATACGGTACAAATAGGGAGCCTTGTCATTACCAATAATGGCAGTTTTTATATCTCTATCGGTTTAGGTAAAATCATCCTGGACGGAAAGGACTATTTTGCTATTGCTCCTTCATCACCTCTCGGCGCACTATTGATGGACAAGAAGGCCCAGGAGAGTATTGAGCTAAACGGAAGGACATTTAATATTCAACAAGTATTATAATCAGAAGTCATAAACTTCAAAGGGGCTTACACAGGCATTCAGTTTTACATCCATTTCATTCGAATATTCGATAATATCCAATGGTGGTGTCAGTGCAAGTCCTACCTTTTTAGCCTGCGGCACCTTTTTCAAAAACCTGTCATAAAACCCTTTACCGTAGCCTATCCTGTGTCCTACTCTATCAAAGCTGATTAAAGGAACAAGCACAAGGTCGACAGCCTCAATATCTGCAGCCTCACCCTCAACCGGCTCTGGTATTCCCCATTTGTTTTTTTCAATCCGTGTTCTGTCATTAAGAATGTAATGAGACAGTTCGCCTTTTGGTAATGTTTTACAAATAGCAACGTTTATATCAGGATTTAGCTCCCTTGCCACCTTGATTATTGAGTAAGTATCCACCTCATGTTTATCGGTCATAGAAAGAAAGGTATGCATGTATCTGACCTGAGCAAAATCCACGTACTCTATCAGCCTGTCGATAAGCAGTCTGTTTCTCCTTTGATATTCCTCAGAACTTAAGGTCAGCCTTTTTTCCAGATAAACTTTTCGTAAGGTATT
>NZ_SMLW01000518.1:7293-15578 GCF_009711405.1 Fulvivirga kasyanovii
TTCTTGCGGGCTTCCATTAGGAAAAAGCTCATCCAGCACAGCTTCAATCTGCCTCAATCTATCTGCCTGGTGTCTCTTTTCAGCCCTGACAAATTTCTTTTCAATGCTTTCAAGCTTCTTTTTTGTCTTTACCTGTTGAGCTTCTACATGAGGAGCCAGGGTGGGATCGATCTCAGCAGCCTGGGCTTTTATTTTTTCAAACTGCATGAGGATTTCTTCCATTTGCCCATTCAGGTGAATATCTCGCGTAGAATGTTCTTTTACAGCTTTTTTATAGAGGTCGTCCTTATCCAGGAAAATGTCGTTAACAGCCAGGTGTGTTTTTTCCCACTTGGATGAAATGTTCTTGGGTATTACCAACGCAAAGCTCCTGGGCATCACAATAGGGAATGTTATGTTATGATGATCAAATACAGGCTTAAGCTGTAGCCAGTAAATCACCTCAGCAGGGCCACCGATATAGGCAAGGTTAGGCAAAACACATTCTTCATAAACAGGCCGAAGTACTACGTTGGGACTAAAACGCTCCGGGTGACTACTAATTAGTGAACGCATTTCTTCTTCTGTAAACTCCAATGTCGTATCCAGGACTTTGAATTTACCATCCTCCTCTACTATTCGGCTTCTTAGCCCTTCATCCAGGTAAAAGAAATTGATTGCCCTCGGATAGACCTGGGTTTTATATCCCAGTTTATCAAGTTTTCCGGATTGCTTCTCTACAAGGTCATTGGCCGTATGGCGGAAAACGTCCTCCTCAATTACAGGCACAAATAACTTCTTCAAAGCAGGACTGTCTCCATCCACTGCGATCAGGCCGTATCTTCCAAAAAGCTCATTAACATAGTACCGAACCGCATCGGTTAAATTATTATGTTTCAAATATGCCTCCCGGAAAAATTCAGGCATTCCAGGAACCGCATCAACGATGTCCTTTAGCTCTTTAGGGTTAAACCTGCCTACCGCACCTTTCTGTTCAGTTTTCCACTGGTGCTTTTTCCCATTTAAACGAAAATAGCTGATCTCATCAAAGTCATGATCTTCTGAAGCCATCCAATAGACGGGCACGAAATTTTTATCAGGATAAGCAGCCTTTAGCTGCTTACAGATGTTGATGACGGTTACAATTTTATAGATAAAGTAGAGTGGGCCGGTGAAGATATTTAGCTGATGGCCCGTGGTGACGGTGAAAGTGTTTGAATCCTCCAGCAGGTCCAGGTTTTGACGTACTGCTTCGGAGAATTTCAGGTTCTGATATTGTTCTTCCAAAACCTGACAAAGTATCTTTCTGCTCTCCGGTGAAAAACTCTTTTTGGCTATTTGGTCCTTAAAGGAATTTACGTCCGGCCTCTCACCATAAAATTCCCTGAGCTGATCTTTCCCATTTATATAATCGAGAAATAGTGATGAAAATTGACGGGTATCCTTGTAATCAACTTTAGTCAGGTTCATATCGATAAGTTAAGAGGTCACTTTTTACAGCAACGGTCAAATGACTTCACCATACAAGTCGAATTCTGTCGCATCATTGATCTTAACATTTACAAAATCTCCTAACCTTAAATGTTTTGATTGCTCTTCAATAATTACTTCATTATCCACCTCAGGCGAATCGTATTCCGTTCTTCCTATGAACTGGCCACCTTCTTTTCTATCTACAATTACTTTAAAGGTTCTGCCGATCTTCTCCTCGTTCAGCTCATAAGAAATCTTTTCCTGTACTTCCATTACGGCATTTGCCCTCTCTTGTTTCACTTGTTGAGGAACATCGTCGGTAAAATTATATGCGTGGGTATTTTCTTCATGTGAATAGGTAAAGATACCAAGCCTGTCAAAACGTGACCTTTCCACAAACCCCAACATCTCATTAAAATCATCCTCAGTCTCTCCGGGATAACCGGCTATCAATGTAGTCCTTAAGGCTATGCCGGGCACTTTCTCTCTGATGATTTGGATTAGTTCTTCCTGCTTCTCCCTCGTAGTGCCCCGGCGCATGTGTTTCAATATTCGGGTAGAGCCATGTTGCAAAGGCATATCCAGATAGTTGCATATATTGTCACGCTCGGCCATTACATCAAGTACATCCAGCGGGAAACCGGTAGGAAAGGCATAATGCAACCTGATCCACTCAATACCCTCTACATCCGACAGCTTCCTGAGTAGCTCAGCAAGATTTCTTTTTCCATAAATATCAAGCCCATAGTAGGTAGAATCCTGGGCGATTAGCAGCAACTCTTTGGTGCCATTTTTAGCCAGGTTTTTTGCTTCGGTAACTAACTGTTCAATAGTTTTTGAAACGTGCTTGCCCCGCATGATAGGAATAGCACAGAACGAACAAGGCCTGTCACACCCCTCGGCTATTTTAACATAGGCATAATGATTGGAAGTGGTCAATATCCTTTCTCCAACCAACTCGTGCTTATAATCCGCTTTAAATTTTTTCAGGAGCATGGGTAGCTCCATAGTCCCAAAAAAGGCATCAACCAAAGGGATCTCCTTTTCCAGATCATCCTTATACCTCTGCGACAAACAGCCTGTCACATACAATTTATCAATCAACCCCTCCTCTTTGGCATCGGCATATCGCAGAATGGTATCAATAGACTCCTGCTTGGCATTGTCAATGAAGCCGCAAGTGTTTACAATAATGATGTTGGCATCATCGTTTACAGCTTCATGGCTGGCATTTATCTTATTTCCGCGAAGTTGGGTAAGCATCACTTCGGAGTCCACCAGATTTTTGGAGCACCCGAGTGTTACTATATTTACCTTATCCTTCTTTCTTCCCTTGGTTTTCAAATTATTCTATTTTAAACGTGGCTGCAAAATTAGCGAAACTACATGGTAATGCGAAAGCAATTGTGGTGTACCACAAAAATACACCCCCCCCATGCCTCAACTCCTGCAGTTGGTATTTATTCAATTTTATTTCAAACCTGATCTTACCGCCAAATGGCACGTGGTTTGGTTACTCAAAGTTTATGATCATTTCACCTTCACTTCTTGCTGCAATACTTATATTTGTGCCCTATTCATGAAAATAGTTATACCGATATTAATTCTCTCAGCGGCCATTATTTTAACCGGCTGTCTTGATGACCCTGATTGCAATAGCCAAACAACCAATTTTGTAAACATAAAGTTTTACAATAGCGATAATAATGAGGCTGATACGTTGAACATTAACGGAGTCATTGCATCAGGCACCGACAGTGTGTTCTTTGAAGAAGCAGAAGTGTCTTCCATAAGGCTTCCTCTCAGGCCAGACACTGTTCAAACCACCTTTGTTTTTGATTCGGAACTGGGCATTGATACACTGATATTAAAGTATAGTGTTAATACCCGTTTGGTGTCTGAAGATTGTGGCATAGAGATGGTATTCTCGGAGTTGGAATATGTAAGGAGCGATTTCGGCTCTATAGAAGTAGTGAACAAAATACTTGTAGAACAAGTCACTGAAGATGTTAAGATATTTAATTAGTATTTTCCTGCTCACCATTGCCACGGCCTCTTTTGCCCAAAAGGTAAAAGTGCAACTTGATACTACAAGCAGGCGGTTTATTCCCACCGGCATCAGGGTTGGTGCTGACCTTATTGGCTTTGGCAAGACATTTAGCAAAGACGACTACAAGCAATATGAATTTCAGGCCGATATAGATTTTTATCGCTACTTTCTCAATATAGAGTACGGCCAGATGGAGCGCACACTGGAGAACAGCACTTCTCTTTACAATGTAGAAGGCAGCTACTTTAAAATTGGTCCGGACATAAACTTCCTCCACCGTGACCCTGATCAGAGCGCCTTGTTTTTTGGGCTCCGGTATGCCACTACTTCCTTCTCGGATAACCTAAATTTCAGCTATACCAACGCTGCTTTTGGTGACGGCACTTCGGAGATTTCCAACCATAACCTAAAAGCTGACTGGTTTGAAATGGTGACGGGCATGAAAGTGAAAATGTGGAAATTTATATGGATGGGCTATACAGCAAGGTTCAAGTTTGGTGTCGATACTTTTGAGCGCAATGAGCTTATTCCACATGAAATACCAGGATACGGCAGAGCTGACAAAAAAGTATCCTGGGGCTTCAACTATTATTTGATATTCAGGTTGCCATTGAGAAAAGGACCTCAAACCATAGAGTTGCCCTCGCCTGATGAAGTGAATAATAATTAATGATCAATTTCCCAGAATTCTGTTCCATAAAGGCATAAGCATTTTGCTGCCCTGCCCGAGATTCTTCTCTACTTCATCGACCTTTACTTCAGAACCGCTTTGGTAAACATGGTAAGCAAACACAAAGTTGCCTTCACCTGTCTCCCAACCACTGCTTTGCCCAAATCGCAAATCATTGATAATAATACCCTGGGCTGCAGGTTCTACGGTATACCATTCTTCAGCTATCTCAATAAGCTTTCTAACGCCTTCGTCATTTTCAAATTTCCCCAGCAGCTCTCTGTTCTTCGGGAAAAAATCATAAGCTATTTTCTGATCATTATCCAGGAAAGAGTAGTAACCGATGTAGTACCCTTCTTCGGTTTCAACATTCACCGTCCATAGCACAATATTCAAAGGGGCTGGCCTGCTATCGTAACGGATAACCTCAATTCCCTGAGCAGCAAAAGAACTCTCGAATACTGAATTTGCCTCATATTTGGCTATTAGCGTAAGTGCAAGATAGGAAGAGCTAAGTATCAGTCCCGCCATATTCAATTTTCTTCTTCTCACACTATTACGAGGCAGGAACATCAACCAGACCAGGCACACCAATAACGGCAGTGTGTAAAGCGGATCAACAACAAAGACACTCTTGAATGCAACTCTATGGTCCAGAGGCCAGAAGAGTTGCGTCCCCCAGGTAGTAAAGCAGTCTAGTAACGCATGTGTAAACAAGCCCAGAAACACTAGCCATGTCCAGTCCTTCCATGTGGCACTGGTTTGCCGGTGTAAGCGACTGATAAAATATCCCACTACAGGAGAAATAACAATGGCAAACAGCAATGAATGTGAGATACCTCTATGGAAGTCCAGCGCCTCCACCGTATTTAAAAAATAACGGCCGATAACATCGAGATCCGGAATAGTACCACTAATGGCACCCCACATTACAGCTTTATTTCCTGCCTTTTTACCAGCTACAGCCTCTCCGACGGCAGCACCAAGCAATACCTGAGTTACAGAGTCCAAATTTATTTAAATTGGTAAGGGGCTAAGATACCCGATAAATACTTATTGTGAAAAACCGGGTATGATAGCAGCCTCTCCAACATTTAGAAAAAGGCTATTGTCGCTGATAAACAAACAATTACCCTCAGGAAGTTATTACATTCGTCAGCTCCATTCTTTTGTTCCGCAGGTCAAGCCCTCCTTCCAGAATAGATTTCAGATTGGCCATGTAAAAAATCCAACCTCGGGAGTCACCTACAAAATACTTCAGCGCTGTTTCAGTATCTGTAGGCAAGTCACTCTCCACAAGCTCCACTATGGTCTCTCCGGCCTCTTCATAAATAGTAATGGTAACAGGGCACTCCAGGGAAAACGTAAAGCTAAAAACGTTTTTCCCATTGGCTTTTAACACTTTACCTTTCTCCACCACACTATCAGGATAGCCATACCAGAACCACTCGTAGGTATCTCCTTCTACAATCGGAGCTTTTTTGTCTTTTAAATTACCCTCAGCGTCTTTGAAAACAGCCTTTCTCAGAAACCAGGACTCAAGAGCCTCAGATGTATTCCAGGCTTTATACGCGGCTGCCATATCAGTCTTAACATTAACCCGTAACCGGAATTTACTCCATTGATTTTCCATATTAATTTCATTTTTTGTTTTGTCAAAGCTATAACTGCGCACAAAAGATCATTTATCGAAAATTGACAATTTACAACTCAGGCCAGGCGGCTTCTCAATTATAGAACATCACTCCTCAGTACTTATATTCGCTTCACCATAGAGCCTGGGCGAAACACCAACCCTGGCTTTAAAAAGCCTGCTAAACGAGGACAGGCTATCAAATCCAACCGCATGACAAACAGAAGATACTGATCGGCCTCTCTCTGAAAGCAACAGCCGGGCTTTATCAATGCGCACCTCTATTAAATATTGGTGAGGCGTCAGGCCATAGGTCTTTTTGAATATTCTTATGAAATGGTAAGGGTTTATCATAGCGATATCAGCCATTTCCTCCACCGTAACAGCAGAAGCATGGTTTTGCTCAACCCAGGCCTTCGCCATTGACAACCGCTTATATAAGCTTACCCGGGTAGAATTTTTAACCACACCCAATTTGGAGGAAACCTGAATAGCTGAAAAGTTTTCCAAAATCACATTATCCAGTATGGTACGAATGAGCATATCAGCTTTCAATGTGTGGAAAGAAGCACAACTTTTACCTAAATCAATCAGCAAGGGCAGGAAATCCTTTAATGAGGCATTCGCATAGTGGACATGCTCAATAAGTGAATAGTCATGGTAATCTTTAATATTTTTACCGGGCTTTGAATTGCGCTGAAACAAAGAATCTGCAATAAGTTCGGACAAGACATTGTTGAAATACAGAATAATAAAAACACCTTTCTTCTCTCCCTTGATAGACAACTGGCTACCCTTGTTAAGAAATACGAATGCATTGCTGTCCAGGTACAGGTGCTCTTCGTTAACCTCAAAAACGGCTTTACCCTCCTGCACCGCCACTAGTCCCAAACCGGTGGTATGCCTGGGATAGCTATAATCCTTATCGAATGCCTGCACATAAAGGCAATGATCAGAAAAGTATGGTGAGCCTTCACTGATTATGAAAGGTGGTGCTTCCGGCAACTGGCGAAGTATCATTTACAAAAGGGTTTCATTTGGAAAATAGTGAATTCTCCAGGTATTGACAATGACGGCAAAGCCATTTGAATATTTAATTAGGGGCTTCAAGTCAGGTCTGAAGAAATCTGACCGGTCTATTAGCCATATCGCTTAGCGTTAAAATAGTTAACCCGCTGCTCCTGATGTGACTTTATACCTTCGTAAATCAAATAAGGCACAACTACAAATCCGGCAAGCGCTTCAATAGCATATATGCTGTTCAATCCGGCAGCCAAGCCTATAACCGTAAACAAAACAGAAATTGTACCCACTACGAAGATAAAAACACCTATAAGCCTCCAGTATTTGTGTTGCCTGGCTTTTATATCGTTCACTGAATAAGCTTTAACCGAATTACACTGGACACAATGCAATTCAACCTTCGCCCCATGCTTTTTTGCCAATGCAAACCTATCCACCACGTTTTGCCTAAAACGAATAAACGCTCCGCAGGAAATACATCTGGTCTGTAAATTCACGTTAGGAAAGTTACGGAAATGTCCGCCAAAAAAATAAAAGTATTAAATGGACTTCTTAAAGAAGGAATCCACAAATTCCATTTTGTTAAACACCTGCAGGTCATCCACTTTTTCACCTACACCTATGTATTTTACCGGAATTTTGAATTCGTCTGATATGCCTATTACCACGCCACCTTTGGCTGTACCGTCCAGCTTGGTAATTGCCAGAGAGGTAACATCAGTGGCTTTAGTGAATTCACGGGCCTGAATCACTGCATTCTGACCGGTACTGCCATCCAAAACGAGAAGAACCTCGTGTGGCGCATCGGGAATAAATTTTTGCATTACCCTCTTGATCTTGGAAAGCTCGTTCATGAGGTTCACTTTGGTGTGAAGCCTTCCTGCAGTATCGATGATAACCACATCAGCATTTTCTTCAACGCCTTGCTTTACGGCATCAAAAGCTACGGCCGAAGGATCGGTATTCATGCCTCTGGCTACAACCGGAACCCCTACACGTTCGCCCCAAAGTTTGATCTGATCAACAGCAGCGGCCCTGAAAGTATCGGCAGCGCCGAGCACAACATTAAGTCCTTTTTTCTTGAATTGGGCAGAAAGCTTGCCGATTGTGGTGGTTTTACCCACACCATTTACGCCTACAACCATGATCACGTAGGGCTTTTTGCCTTCCGGCAGGGAAAAATCGTTAAGATCCTGGGTATTGTTTTCAGCCAGAAGACCGGCTATTTCTTCACGAAGTATTTTGTCAAGCTCTTCCACACCCAGGTACTTGTCGCGGGCCACCCGGTCTTCAATTCTTTGAATGATCTTGATAGTAGTGTTTACTCCTACATCAGAAGTGATGAGGACCTCTTCCAATTCATCAAGTACCTCTTCGTCTACCTTGGATTTTCCTACAACGGCTTTACCAAGTTTGGTGAAGAAGTTTTCTTTAGTTTTTTCCAGCCCCTTGTCCAG